>JALTXS010000150.1 GCA_027048265.1 Desulfurococcales archaeon | reverse complement strand
CCTGTTTTCGTATATGCGTTTGCTTAATATAGTTATATCTTGTTTATACATGTCCAACGGGATAAAACCAGTGGGTGAAGAACTGTGTTGAGTTCTGTATTAAAGATACTTTTGATGAGAGCGCCGCCCTCGAGCAGGCTGGTTGCGGCCGGTCTCCTAATAGCCTTGGCGGTGACGCTGGCCGCTGGAGTAGCACATGCAAGCGGCGCCGAGACGACAATAATAAGGTTCCCCTGCGGGAACGCTGACATCTGCCGCCTCATGAACTAGCCGACAAGGGCGCCCGGTCCAAACCCTATCCCGTTTTTTAACACCCTTCCTCTCCCGTCCCTGCTGGTCTTTATGGATAGGGTGAAATAGGGGCTGCCGTGTATTATCACCCTTGGCGTGATGGGGTGCGCCGGGGGCGTGGGGGTGGCTCTGGGGGATAGGGTTCTGGGAGAGCTTTCGAGGGTTGTGGTGGGCGCTCGGCGGGAGCTTCTCATGCTCCTCACAACCCTGTTGGCCGGGGGGCATGCCCTCCTGGTGGGGCCCCCAGGGGTTGCTAAGACGCTTATGGCCAAGAGCGTCGCGCGGGTCCTGGGGCTGAGCGTCGCGCGGGTCCAGTTCGTCCCCGACCTCCTCCCCAGCGACATAACGGGGTCCTACATGATAGTGGGGGGCAGGCCCGTTTTCAGGAGGGGGCCTCTCTTCGCCGACCTGGTGCTGGTGGATGAGATAAACAGGGCCAGCCCAAGGGTTCAGGCGGCGCTCCTTGAGGCCATGCAGGAGCGGCAGGTCACCGTATGGGGTGAGACCCACCGGCTCCCCGAGGCCTTCACCGTGGTGGCCACCATGAACCCCCTGGAGAGCGAGGGGGTCTACCCCCTCAGCGAGGCCCAGGTCGACCGTTTCATGGCCTCCATAGAGATAACCGCCCCCGGGCCCCGGGAGCTGGAGGAGGTGGTGAAGCGTCACTCCCGCCTAGAGGAACCCTTCCCCGAGAACATCGTGTCGAGGGAGGAGTTCCTCGAGGAGAGGAGACGCGCCGACAGGGTCCACCTGGACGACAAGATAGCCCGCTACATAGCCCGGATAGTCCACGCCATAGGCCAGGAAGGGCACCTCCAGCTCCCCCTATCCCCCAGGGCAGCCCTCTCCATAGCCCGCCTCTCAAAAGCCCACGCCCACCTATCAGGGAGGGACTACGTGGCCCCCGAGGACGTTAAGGCGGTCGCGGGCAACGCGCTCCTCCACCGGATAGTCCTCACCCCCCAGGCAGAGGCCCAGGGAGTGGAGCCCCACCACCTGGTCGAGAAGGCACTGAGGGAAACACGCCCACCATGAAGCCCTCCACCCCAAGCGGAGAAGCCACAGCCCTGATAACCGCGACAGCCCTCCTCGGGGCCCTCGTGGCCACGGGGAGCCTCCCCCCAGAAATGCTCCTGCCCACACTGGCCCTAGCCACTATCCTAGCCACGGCCTACCATCACGCCCTCCTAGAAAGGGACCGTGCAGCGGCGCACCTGGGCCTCGAGGCAAAGCTGAGCCCCCCGGTCGTCGAGGAGCCCGGGCCCGCCCTCCTCGAGGCCCGGGTCGAGAACAGGGGCAGAGACACCCTCGTCCTCTCGCCCACGCTCCTCCCCGGCCCCGGGGTGGCGGTGGAGGGCCAGGAGCCACCCCTGGGCGTCCCCCAAGCCATACCCCCGGGGGGACGCCTAGTGCTGAGGGCAAGGCTCAGAGGAGCCCCCGGCTCCCGGGAGGCGGCCCGCCTCCTCCTGGAGACGAGCGACCCCTGGGGCCTCTTCCGCGCCCGCCTTGAGAGGCCCCTGGGCGTGAGGCTCAGAAGCTTCCCCCGGTCCCCTGGGGGGAACCCCCTCATCCCCCGCGGCACCCCGGGTCTCGCCGAGGCCCCCCTGAGGGGACCGGGGCCTGTTGAGGTGGAGCTGGAGCACCTGAGGGAGCATCAGCCTGGAGACGATGCTCGTAGGATTGCTTGGATGGCCTCCTCGCGCACTGGGGTTCTCCACGTATGGCAGCCCCCCACGCGGCCCGAGCCGCAGCGCTGTGTTTTCGCCGACCTCTCCCGCCCCAGCTGGTGGGGTGCCCCCGGCGAGTCCTCGGGGGACTGGATAATGCGTCTCACACGGGCCCTTGCACGGAACTCTCTCCGCCTGGGCAGGGGGACCCGGGTGGCCCTGTTCAACGGGACTGTTCACAAGCTCCTGCGGATTGAGAGCAGGGGGCCCGGGAGGAGGGCGGAGGCGGTCCTCCTTATGGAGCTGGCCATGTACGACCCCCTTTACTCCATGCCCCCTGCCTACGCTGAGAGGTCGGTAGGCCTCTTCCTAGAACAGTGCGTGGGTGGAGAGCCAGTGTTCCTCGCGGGCCTCGGCCTTGTCAAGGCCTTTGCGGAGAGGGGCGG
>JALTXS010000149.1 GCA_027048265.1 Desulfurococcales archaeon | reverse complement strand
GCCGAGAGTCTGGGGGTCTCACTGCCAACGGTGCTCGAGCACCTTGAGAGCCTGGTCTCCTCAGGGCTGGTTAGGCTCGAGGACAGGGGTCGTCGCTCTAAGACATATCGACTGGTGGTTGACTGCATACAAATGAGGATCGAGCTCAAGCAATACTATTCTCTCGGGGAGGACAATCTCAAGGAGCTGGCCCTCAGGTTCCTGGAGGAGAAGCTCTCCCAGGGGAGGGGAAGGCTGAGCATACCCGTGGGCGTAAGGGAGGTGGCTCGGGTGCTTGGCTTAGATAGGAGGACGGCGGCCCGAGTCGCCATGCTAATAAACAGGGATCGGGGCCTGGTGACATCCCTCCTGGAACCCCGTCTTCTCAAGTTGCTCTCCGAGAAGCCTCTTACAAGCGTGGCCGAGGTCGCGGAGCGCCTGTCCGTGGACAACACCATTGCAGCGCTTCTTGTAATGGAGCTTGTGGAGAGGGGCATCGTCACCACGGGTCCACGGGGAATAAGCCTGTCGGGGGACACGGGCTCCGAATCCCGGTCCTAGGGAGGAGTCGTTTTTAGGCCTGTTTCATGGTTTCGCGTTATATACCACGGTTGTTCTAAATAAGTAGTAAATGAGGGTGGAGAGCCAATCACGCTAAAGACTCGTGACAAGGGGGTCAAGGAGGAGATGGTCCCGGCTGGTGTACGATGGGGAGGCTTTTCGAGTAAGCTGGTCCCGCTCGCAGTAATCGCTATACTGGCCCCATTCGCCGCGTTGGCGTTTACATCAATCGTCCCTACGGCCCAGGAGAAGCCCTATCCCATCTTCCCAACGGGAGGCTTCAGGGTAACGGGGTTCTCCTACACCATTGGCAACGACACACTTCATATGAGGGTCGATATGCTCCTCCCCAACCCCTGCTACAGGGTCTCGGAGGGAAGAGCGGTTCTCGAGGGGGACAGGATAGTGTTGGAAGCAATTGTCAAACCACCCGCACCGGGAAGCATATGCATCCAAGTAGTAGCTACGAAGACGCTGAGCTACTCCATGCCCCTCCCGCCACCAGGCTCCTATCCCGCTTTCCTGAGGGCGATGCTCCCAATAGTGCCCCTAAGCGGAGGTCCTGAGGCACCCAAGATATGGAAGGAAATATACCTAGGAGTAGTCACCATTCCAGCGAGAGGCCAGACAGGGGCAGCGGGAGAGGAGAGCCTTACCCTGTACAGGGGCCTCCTCCTAGAGCTCGTGGGAGCCTGGGATGAGGCGAGAGGCTACTGGCTCTACCGGGCAAGAGTCGAGGGCATGGGGACAACAATGGTGGCCCTCCCCCTGGAGATAACAGGTGGACTGCCAGCAGGGTTCGCGGGCCGGGGGTTTTTAGACGCCGTAGGAAATGACACCCTTGCGGTCCTTGTCACAGTCACAGTATCCAAGTAACCCGGGTTTCCGCCAAATCCCCCACCCACAGGCCCAGTATCCTGTTCCCATAGCATTTCTTTTCACAACTTTTTTTGACATATAGTAGGGTCCCATCGGGCGGAAACCTATTATAGTCTGACCCTATTCTTAATTCCAGACATCAGACAATTCTCCACATAATAATACCCGGCTTCTAAAGGGGATACCCATGGTATTAAGGAAACAAATACCCAGGCCTCGCAGCTCCGCGTGGTATGATGGGGTCGAGAACCTGCCCCACAGGGTCTACCTCAGGGCAATTGGTTTCTCGGACGAGGATTTCGAGAAGCCCCTCATAGCGGTTGCGACATCGTGGAACGAGGCGGGCCCCTGCAACTTCCACACCTACGCTCTGGCGGGGAGCGTCAAGAAGGGAGTCGCGAGAGCAGGTGGTACAGCACTTGCCGTACCCACGCTCGTTGTGAACGACGGGATAAACATGGGGACCGATGGCATGAAGTACAGTCTCATAAGCCGCGAGCTCGTAGCAGACTCGGTCGAGGCCCAGGTTAACAGCCACGGGTTTGACGCTTGGGTGGGTATTGGGGGGTGTGACAAGACCCAGCCGGGCATAATGATGGCCATGGCACGCCTCGACCTGCCCAGCGTGTACCTTTACGGGGGAAGCGCTGAGCCCGGCTACGCTGGGGAGAGGGTCCTAACCGTCCAGGAGGCCTTCGAGGCAGTGGGGGCGTACCTGAGTGGGAAGATAAGCGGCAGGGACCTTCGACTGATAGAGGAAAACGCTATGCCCACCTACGGGACATGCCAGGGCCTCTTCACCGCCAACACTATGGCAATACTCTCCGAGGCCCTGGGCCTCGCACCCCTGGGGAGCAGCACTGCCCCCGCGACCTCGGGGGAGAGGGCCAAGCACGCCCAGAGGGCCGGGGAGCTTGTTCTCGACCACCTGGAGAGGGGCATAAGGCCCCGCCACATACTTACACACGATGCCTTCCATAATGCTATCGC
>JALTXS010000148.1 GCA_027048265.1 Desulfurococcales archaeon | reverse complement strand
ATACAGGAGCTCGCGCAGAGGGCGAGGGAGGGCAAGCTATCCGTGGATGAGGTCAGGGGCAGCAGCTTCACCATAACCAACATTGGTAGCATCGGGGGCTATGTGTTCTTCCCCATAATAAACTACCCCGAGGTGGCGATACTGGGGGTGAGCACCATTAGGAGGGAGCTGACGCCCGAGGGCGAGAAGATGCGGATGCTGATAAGCGTATCGTTCAACCACATGGTCACGGACGGGGCATACGCCACCAGGTTCCTCCTCCGCCTCAAGGAGCTTCTGGAGGAACCCATGCTCCTTATCTGAACATTCCCGGTTTCCTACCACATAATACGCCTACCTTACTATTTTATGGTTATTTTTAACCATAATCACGTACATCTCCGGGAAACATAATTCTCGTTCGCATAAGGATATTTCCCCACCTCCCCCACAACTTCTACAGGCCCGGAACCATCGAGTATGGAACACAGGCTGGGAGAGGGGATGAGGCATGGGGGCAAAGGGCTTCCAGGCCTCACTACCCCTCATAGGACTAGTCCTGCTCATGATAGTAACGGCAACAGTGGCTCTAGGGGCATGGGTGTCGCCCGAGGAGGAGGGCCCCGGCTACGCCGTTTACGAGGCCTATAATAAGACCCCTGCAATAGTATGGAGACTCGGAAAGTACCCGGACGAAAAGGGGACCGCCCCAGGAGGCACAGCGCTGAGCCCCGATAAGACCCTGGTAGTTGCACGCACGTATGGGATAGGGGGGAAGATAATAGTAATCGATGCCAGGACGGGGGAGGTAATCCACAACACTAGCAGCGTGAGCATCTACGAGGCCAACCTCCCCACCAGGGTCAATACAAGAGAAATAAGCAGAATCTTCTGGATGGACAGCGACAAGCTCCTTCTTACAGGCAAGTTCCGGGTCAACGGGACTCTCGCGGACGCTATACTGGTGGACATGGCGACATCCAAGTTGCTAGACTATATCAACGCCAGGAGTATGATAGCAAGAGAAGCAGGCCTAATAGCCAGACAATGGGCATCCGTCGACCCCCAGAAGGGAATAGCGCTTCTAACAGCCGACAACACTAGCAAGGCACCCTGGCAGCCAGCACTAGCGGTGGTTGACCTACGCGAGAAGAGGCTCATATGGGCGGGAGAGTGCCCCGGGTGCTCCCCAGGGGCCAACAAAGCCAAAGCCCTCCTAAGCCCCGGGGAAGATAGGGTGGCGTACGTGCAGTTCTTCATGAACGAGACCCGCATAATCGTCCTCAGCACGACCGGGCAGCCCCTGTGGAGTGCCCGAGAGGCCTTCGTACAGCAGGGGGATGCTAGGTGGAGTGAGGACGGCAGAGTCCTGGTAGTCATGGGTTTGGAGAAGCCTGGTAAGCCGGGGATGGTGCTGGCAGCGTATGATGCCGAGTCGGGAGAAAAGCTGTGGGAGACGAGAGTGCCTGGGGTTATTTACGATACACTTTCCCTTGGCGGGGGCAAGGTTGTGGGGGCCTTCACTGGGTTCATTTACACCCACAGGCTTGAGGACGGGAGGCTCCTGGCAAGGTACATTATGGGCGGAGGAGGCCCCAATAAGGTCCACGCGCTGGACGGCACCCATTTCCTCGTAGAGAAGATGAAGTCACTGGTGCACTACCAGGTGGAGCCCGTTGGGGTCGTGGAGGCCAACTACACGAATGGTCCAGCGGGGATACAGCTGTGCATAACCCCCGTTGCGTCCGAGGAGCCCAGGGTTTGCCACACCCCGGACATAGTGCCCTACAGGCTGGTTGCGCGGCTACCTGAGGGCGAATACCAGGTCATCGTGCCAGCCCGAAGCCTGATACTCGCACTCACAAGGGGCAAGCTAGAGCTCCCCGGTATCGACGTGAACACCTTCGCCGATTTCATAACAAGCTACCTCGGCGCAACCGGTGGTCTCCTGCTGGCCAACGTCAGCCTGCGTGACGGTGACTGGGTTACAGTCGGAGTTGACCTGGAGGAGGCACTACGCGAAAACCTCGCCATAATCGAGGTTAGGGGACCCGCCGGCACATCGGTGCTCTTCAGAACGGGAAGCCCCTACCCCACCGAGGCCGAGATACCCGAAACGGGCAAGATACTCCTCCTAACTCCTCCTGGTGAGTACAACGTCACCTACAGGCCCCCAGGAGCGCCACCCCACAGAGAATATCCGCTCGCAACCATAGAACTCGCCCCTGGGGACCACGCCGTCCTAGAGATACCCGAGACGAGCACCCCCGAGCAGACCAGCCCAGCAGGGGCAGCCAAGGAAACAGGGCCCACAGCCAGCGTCTCCCCAGCCCCCACACAGAGCCCTGCTAACACACCTTCACCCACAACTTCTACCCAACCCACAACCAGCGGTGGGAAAGCCGGGGAGAGCGAGCAGATATCAAGCCCGTCTCCCAGCACTACTGAAAGGACGCCAAGCACCACCCCTCCCACTGTAACCACTACGGAGACCCAGGGCGGTGGAGTCCCTGTAACGGCAGTGGCAGGCGGGGTGGCCATCCTGGTGATTGCGGCGATTGCCCTCAAGCTCTTCGGGCGAGAATGAGGGCCCGTAGTGGGCTCCTAGACCTAGAAAAACAATTCCGGGTTTTTTCCAAAGCTGCGTGTCCTTGCGTGTCTTTTTAATGGTATCCCCACCTGGGCCGCTAGGTGTTGTTTAAAGGCCTAAACCAGGCTTCTTTCCAATTATTGTCTTGGCTGGGGTTTTTTGTAGAAGTGTATGGGGCGTCCTAGGGCCATTTCAGCGACTTCCCTAAGCGCCTCACTCATGCTTGGATGGGGGTGGATTACCAGGGAGAGGTCCTCGAGGGTGGCGTTCATCTCCATCGCCAAGGTGGCCTCCGCTATTAGGTCGTCGGCGTGGGGTCCCGCTATGTGGACGCCGAGTAGGGTCTTGTCGCCCTTATCGTAGACTACCTTCACCATGCCCTCGCCACCCGACTCTATTAGGGCCCTGCTGAGGGCGGCATACCTGAAGGTCTCAACGCCGGCGTCGAGACCCTGGTCCCTCGCCTGCTCCAGTGTGAGACCCACGCTAGCGACCTCAGGTTCCGAATAGACCACGTTGGGGACCAGCTGGTCGAAGACGGCCCTCCTCCCCAGGATGTTCTCCGCTGCTACGAGGCTCTGGGCATAAGCCTTGTGCGCCAGGAGGGGCGGCCCAGTGACGTCGCCCGCGGCGTATACCCGGGGGTTACTGGTCCTCATGCTCGGGTTTACCTTCACATAACCCTTCTCGTCGAGCTCGACCCCCAGCTTTTCAAGGCCCAGGCCGTCGGTGTTGGGGGTCCTCCCAACAGCCACTAGAACATGCTCTGCTTCAAGCTCTTCCCCTCCCTTGAGCGTCACATGGGCCTTCCCTCCCGCGTTCCAAGCGAGCTCCACGGGGGCATTGGTCATTATCTTTACCCCGAGCTTCTTCAGACCCCTCTCAACGAGCTTGGCCAAGTCCCTGTCAACGCCCGGGAGCACCTGGGGTAGGGCTTCTACAAGCGTCACTTGGACCCCCAGCATGGCCAGGGCCGTCGCATACTCCACGCCAACTGCGCCCGCCCCAATGACAATTATGCTACTGGGGGCCTCTCCCAGCTCCAGAATGCTCCTGTTATCGTGAACCCTCTGCCCATCAACCACAACTCCCTTGACCAGGGCAGGCCGGGTACCCGTGGCTATGAGGAGGTTTCTCGCCCTTAGCACCCTGTTGTCCGCCTTGAGCCTGACGAGAATATCGTTCCCGTCCATACCCTCAATGGTGCCCCGGTCCCTGTAAATCGTGGCCCCATAATTTTTCAGGAGGAACTCAATTCCCTGGGAGAGGCGCCTTACTATGCCCCTCCGCCATTCCACCAGCTCCCTCCAGGAAGCGAGGCCCACGCTGAGGCCCGGGACCCTCCGAGCCTCGAAGACGAGGCGCGCGGCGTGGAGGAGGGCCTTGCTCGGTATGCACCCGTGGTTCGTGCACTCGCCGCCGAAGGCCTTTTCCTCGACGATGGCGACCCTAAGTCCCCTCCGGGCCATCTCGATGGCAGCGGGGTAGCCCGCGAGCCCTCCTCCGAGCACGATTGCATCGTATAAAACCCTATCACCCATACTGGTAGTAGACACGCCTTTTCACCCTCGTGGGTATCTCTGCGTCTATGCACCCAATGGGGGCCAGAGCATAAAAGGGTAGTGTAACGCCTAGGGTAGGGGGCACTTTTCTCCCCGGGCCATCTCGACAAGTTCTCTAACATCAACGACCTTGGCCCCGGTCTCCCCCAATACAGCACTCTTGTCTGGAACGACTAGGAGTGACTCAGCGTCTAGTCTCGCGGCTGCCTCTTCCAGCCCCCTTAGGTAACGGGGCCCTACTCTTTGCCTCCACTTGACCTCAGCCACGAGGATCACGCGCTTGTGTCTCGCCAGCGCTATGTCCACCTCCAGGGGCCCCTCGCCGCGCCCCCGGGGCTCTAGGATGAGCTTGACTGGCCTGAGCCCGCATATCTCCGCAAGAAGCCTCTCCACGAACCTCTCTACAAGGTGGGGTAGCCTAGCCTCTACGAGGGGGCGTAGCTGGCTCCATGTGAGAAGAGTGTCCCTGAAGCCGTACCTGTGGTCGAGGTGGAAGACTAGGTCCATAAGTGGGGAGGGGAGCCTGTAGACGTGCTTCCTCGTGGCAAACACGGGGAGCCTCTCCACGAGACCCATGTCCACAAGTGTAGCGAGATAGGGGGTGACGTGGCTGGTGGAGGGCGTGGGCGATGCGCCCAGGTTGTGGACCAAGGTGGCTATCTCGCTTAGGCTCGCCGCTCCCCCGGCTATGGCTTGGAGGATGGCGTTATACCTCATCGTGAGGGCGTGGTCCTCCTCCTCCAGCACCTCCCCCACAAGGCTCCGGGCAAGCGGTGCCATGCCTAACACTATGGTTTTCAGGGGAAGGCCTATGAGGGTGGGCTCCTGGTAGAAGACCAGCCTCTCGACCAGCCCCCGCCCCGGCTCCTCGCCCCAGGGGTGGGCGAGGAGGTCGCGGGGCGACACGAGGCCCACCCTTTGCTCGGGGAACAGGCCCTGGAGAGGCGCGTCAGGCCCCCGGGTCAGCCTCCGATAATAGTGGAGCGTGCTCGTCAGGAACACGGTGCCGGGGGTGTTGCACTCTCCCGACTGGAGGAGGGCGAAGAAGTCTCTCGATAGACGGTGGAACTCGTCCAGTATGAAGGGCTCTCCTCCCCGGCAGAGGAGGTGTAGGGCCTCGGGGGGGAAGGAGTGGCCTTCTGTGGGGTCTAGGAGCCTGCGGGGGCCCTGGGCTATCAGGTAGCGGATGTCACCGAGGGTTCGGCGGGTGTAGAAGGTCTTGCCCGTCTTCCTGCGGCCGTAGAGTACCTTGGGCCTATCCATCCTTGTCCTCAGGAAGTCTTCAATCTGGGGTCTCTTGACGAATATTCTCCCCGTCACAATGCTCACCGTTATCTACTCATAATACATTTATGATAAACCAATTATCATAAATGTATTATCATGAGAATAGCGGAATTAGTTTAAGCCAACTCACCCAAGTACGTCAACATCCCCGGTAAGAACGCATGAAGGACCATAGCCATGTATGCAGCCTAACTTGCTACCCACTGGGATAGGGATGAGGTATTACCTGAGCGAAAGGGGGTTGTCTTGTTGCTTGCTCCCAGGGTGTTATTCGAGTCGAACCTAACTTAGACGGGCTGGTTTTTTGCTTATACTGGAGAGAAGTCGGGTGGGTGGTGGACCGGCCGGGATTTGAACCCGGGACCTCTCGGATGCCAACCGAGCGCTCTTCCAGGCTGAGCTACCGGCCCCCTGCCCTAGAACTGGGCATAGACAGCTCCGTTTAGAAGTATTGGCCTCGGGCTGGGATTATAAGGGTTTCTGCTACAGGGGGCCCTCGACCACGAGGCCCCTGGGCTCGGGGGAGAGTCTCAGCACACGCACTGCGCCCTTGGCCAGTAGAGCTTGCTCCACCACGGGAGCCCTATCCTCCTCCACGAGAACTATAACGCTCCCCCCAAGGCCCGCTCCGGTTATCTTGGCCCCTAGGGCCCCTCTTCTTCTGGCTTCGTGTATGAGGGCCTCGGCCTGGGGGAAGGATACTCCTATGCTTGAGAGAAGGCCCTGGGCGATGTCCATGAGCTCCCCCACAGCAGCGAGGTCTCCCTCTGTTAGGGCCTTCTCGGCCTCCCTTGTCAACACGGAGGCTGCCTCATAGACGGTCTCCATCACTGGCTTTCTACGCTCCAGTCTTTCCAGCACCCTCATAACGGCCTCCCGCGTGCTCCGGGGTACCCCCGTGTCGGCCAGGAGAAGTACACCTCCTTCCAGCCGGGGGGGTGGGAGCACCCTGTAGTCCGTGGGGAGCCTATAGGCGACAAGGCCTCCCTCCACTGCCACAGTGACATCAACGCCGCTGGGCTTCCCGTGGAAAACCCTCTCTCCCTCCATGGCGAGCTGGCGGGCCTCCTCCTTGAGCTCCCTACCCCGCCGCCCGACAAGAAAGAGTGAGGCCCCCGCCACGGCCGCGCTGGTTGCCGCACTGCTCCCAAGTCCCGCACCCGGGGGAATCCTTGAACTCAGGGCTATACTGGCCCCCTTAAGCCCAGCCCTGCGCGCCAGATATGCATAGGCCTGGGCACCTGGCTCGGGCCTTGGGTCATCCCCACAGAGCTCTCCCTTCTCAACACTGCTCTCCACCCTGTAGCATCCCTTCTGATCCTCTTCTACAAGGGCCTCGGCTCTCAGGTTCACAGCCATGGCTAGAGCCGGTATCCCCTTAACCACGAAGTGCTCCCCGAAGAGAATAACCTTGCCCGGAGCACTAGCGCCCGCCTTCACAGCGCAACCCTCTTCTGCAGTTTCCCTAATCTTTGCTTGATTTTAGCTATATATATCCGCTATACAGTCTTACGGTAAGTTTATATGAAAAAAATGATATTCAAGCTTAATAAGGAAAAAAATGCGTCAAGCGAAAGGGAGAGGAGGTGGGCCCTCGTGAGCGAGGTCGAGAGTCTCAAGCTGCCCTCGGGCAAGGAGCTCACCCTCTACGACCTGGTTAAGTTCTGCTACGACCTCAGCGAGACCGACCTGGATATCCTCTTCAAGCTCATGGACGGCCAGCAGAAGACCATAGAGGAGCTGAGCGAGCAGCTGAACTTGAGCAAAGCCACAGTAAGCAGGAGCCTCACCAAGCTCCTTGGCCTGGGTTTCATAACACGTACGAGGATACAGTCAGGCCAGAACGTGGGTCGGCCCAAGTACGCCTACAAGAGTAGCTTGGAGCAGGTGGAGGCGCGTATGAGGAAGGATGTTGAGAAGTGTAGTGAGATTGTAAAGGAGTTCATAACAAAGGTTCTCTCCACCCAGAGGCTCAAGCTGGCCTGAGGGTGTGGCTGGCTTTTTGTTGGGTTGGATATTCTATTGTTTCTATGTAGTTATTGTTAGAAATGTTTAAATACATGTATAACAAAAAGTTTTTATAGAAGCAAACTTGGGAGGTGATGTGTATGGCACCCTGGAGGAGAAGGTACTCGATATGGGATGTTTTCGACGAGTTTTTCCGCGAGATAGAGGAGATGTTCGAGCAGGAGTTCAGGGAGCTCTCCCAGCGAGGAGTCAGAGGCCCCTACGTCTACGGCATTAGGATGACCATAGGCCCCGACGGCATACCCAGGGTCGAGGAGTTCGGCAACATACGAAGGGAGGGCGCCAGGCCCAGAATTGCCGAGGAGCGCGAGCCCCTCGTTGATGTGTTTGAGGAGGACAACCGCTTCGTGATAGTAGTGGAGATGCCGGGCGTGGACAAGGACAAGATAGATGTCAAGGCAACGCCTGAGAAGATAGTGGTGAGGGCCAGCAACGGGCAGCGCAAGTACTACAAGGAGATAGAGCTACCCAAGCCAATAAAGCCCGAGACCGCCAAGGCCCAGTACAAGAACGGAGTACTGGAGATAAAGGTGGAGAAGAAGGAGGAAAAGAAAGAGCCTGAGGGCATAAAGATTAAGATAGAGTAAGTAGGCTGAGTGTGTTCTCCCTACTTTTTAGACCCTGCCGCGCCAGCTGCTTCTCAGAGGACTATTCTCCCATTAACATACTCCAAAAGCAACAGCCGCATAAGGTCGCTCTTGTTATTCAGTCCATTGTCCTCGACCAGCCGCTGTATAATCTCACGCAACCCGTGGTCCACCTTCAGAGTCACCACCTTGTTAAGGGGACCCGCAATATGCGGGGAAAACCCATCAACCTCAACCCTAATGCCCTTCTCATAAGCCTTCTTCACCAGAGCCCGGATGAAGTCGCTCCGGTTCCTGAACCCGTTCTCCCTCCAGGCCCTCTCAAGGACTTCGTACAACTCCTTGTTGAGCTTGAATGAGCAGATGTGCTTAGCGTCAATGCTAATCTCGAACTCCGTGTCACTTATCTTCTCATCCGTCAACACGGCCGTGGGGCTCACGCGCAGGCACCCCCAACACCTATACAACGTACCAATCACGGTGGAGACAAACAAGTAAGGCCAAGGCAAGCGTGAAAACAGGTCGATCTAGATTAATGTGCAACCCCGACATAAAAGTAAATCCCCGGAAAAACCAGGGAAAACTCGCCCTGGGACACAAAAGGAGCCGAAGTGGGGAGGGAGGGTTGAGCGGTAGGTACTATACGGAGATTGTGAGCGACTGCCCCGTCTGCGGTGCGAGGAGGAGCTTCATCGTAAGGCAGACGGTCTACAACATGCCCCTCGAGGGCCCCACCGTTGTGGCGAGCGCCAAGTGCCTCAAATGCGGCTACCGCACCCACTGGATAACCCCCTACGAAGAAGGCCGCGAGAGGAGGCTCCGTTACCATGTAAGGGGCCCCCGGGACCTAAACGCGATTCTGGTGGTGGGGGAGAACACAGACGTGCTCATACCCGAGATGGGCCTAGAGTTTCTCAGCAGCGAGCTCGAGCAGGGCTACGTTACCACCATAGAGGGCGTCCTCGAGCGCTTCCGGGCCAAGGCTGAGGCCAGCTGCCGGGGCCGGGAGGAAGATAGGGAGTGCAGGAGGAGGCTGAGGGAGATTGGCGAGGCCCTAGAGGGCAGGAGGAGCTTCACGGTGGAGCTGGTGGACCGGCATGGGCGCTCCCGCATAATAGAGCCTGGGGAGCCCATTGAGTAGCCCTGACGGTAATAGGGGGCTAATCGCAGCCCGCCCGTGCCGGGGTTATGCCATGGACGCGGTTCACGTGCATCGCCATAGCGTAGAGGGCGTCGCTGAGCCGGTTAACGGCTCTGAGCACTAGGTTTCTCTCCGCTACGGGCGCACCCGACTCCACTGCCCTCACAAGGTTCCTCTCAAGCCTCCTAACCACGGCCCTCGCCAAACTGAGGGCGGCGCTCGCAGGGTGACCCCCGTGGAGGACGAAGAGGGGCTCCAGCCCCTCGGAGTAGCGGTCGCTGAGCCTCTCCAGCTTCTCCACGTCCTCTTCGCTTACGCACTTCTTACCCGCTAGGGTGAACCCCACTCGGAATAGTAGGTTCTGGCACCACTCCAGATCCCTAGAGAGCTCCTCCATACCCTGGGGGAGGAGGCTCTGCGCGAGCCCTAGAGCGGACTCTGCCTCGTCCAGGGTCCCCACCACCTCTATGAGGGGGTGGGCCTTGCTCACCCTCTCTCTCAGCGCAGCACAGTAGGTTGACCCCCCGTCCCCCGTTCGTGTGTAGAGTCTCATATGCTACACCCCTATTGACGGCTAAATGGTGACGCACGTGCCATTTAACCACTTTGCATAGACATCCTGCCTAAGGCTTCCCAGAAGGATGCGTCGCTCTCGATCGTTGGCTGCTCTTCTCCCGCAATCCACTCCGCAACCTCCCCGGTCTTCAGCACCTCCAGGGCCCTCTCCGCTGCCTCCCCGAGCCTTGTGGCAACGCCCTTGTCCTCGAAGCTCAGGGGGTTGCCCGCCCTCCCCAGGCTGGACATTGAGATAATCCACTGGGCGATTGATTCAAGGCTCGCCTCGCTTTCCAGGTGTTCCCTGAGGGAGCGGGGGTCGGCTTTCCTGCCAAGTGCTCTGAGAGACCAGTAGGCGTGTCGAGCATAGTTATAAGCAACCACCGTTGGTGCCTTCTTCCACAACCTCCTCCATACCCTTTCCCAGAATTCCCCTGTGTACGCAACCTCGGGACTGTGGCCACCATGGTTGCTCCTGAGGGCGGCCTCAACGAAGCCCCGGGGCAGGAGCCGTGGTAGGACCTCGGGCCCGTGCACTATGGAGAGGGTGGTAAGGTAACCACTAGCGAGTATGCTGCGGGCCATCATCTTCCAAGCCTCATACACGATGGCGGAGCCGCCCTCTAGAAGGCTCCGGGCCTCCGCCTCGTCTAGGGGGTCGACGGCTGCGGGCTTCCCTCCAATCACCAGATAGGGGACACTTAATATAGTACTCTCAAGGGCACCGCTGGCCACGGGGTTGTCCACCAGCACTACTCTGACCCGCTTCTCCTCTAGGAGACTCAGCGTTCCCTTGATGAGCTTGTAGCTGGAGTAGCAGAGGGGGTGAACATACAGAGCATCATCTCTCATAGACTATCTCCCCGGCTGTCCTAGGTGGTGGAGGAGTTATTAAGTTCCGCGCCTGTTCGGATTTCCATGGCGGTATTACATCCCATGAATGGGTTAAGGGTCTTTGGGGGAAGTATTTACCTGGCTTCGCTTCCTCCATATATGCCCAATATTCTACATTGTTAATACTTACAAGTTCTCTCTGTATAAATCCAGCAGTACTGACGATCATCTATCCATTGACTTAACGGTTGGGTTGGGAAGTATTTACGAAACCCTATCCTAATCTGACGACAGAGGTCTTTGACGGTGTTGAGCATGTGGCTGAGAATAGACAAACTCCAAATAAGCCTGCCCATGCCCAAAGAGCCTGACCCCAACGCGGCAGCTGCGGTCCAAGAGCTATTGGGTGGCAGGTTCGGCGAGATGAACACACTAATGACCTACACATACCAGTCCTTCAATTTCCGCCAGCACAGGAACCCCGCGATAAGGCCCTTCAGGGACCTGGTCTCCAATATAGCTACTGAGGAGCTGGGCCACATAGAACTAGTATCCGCCGTTGTAAATGCACTTTACGTGGGGGCCACACCAGGTGAGGAAGCTCCCGAGAAGGCGCCTCTAAAACATCTCAAGGACGCGCGCAACACATACCACCCCATAAATACCGGTTTAGGCGCCTTCCCCATGGACTCCCATGGAGCCTCCTGGAGGGGCGACTACGTATTCGCCAGCGGCAATCTAACCCTAGACCTGCTCCACAACTTCTTCCTAGAAGTAGGAGCAAGAATGGCCAAAATAAGAGTCTACGAGATGACAGACCATCCTGTCGCCAGAGAGATGATTGGCTA
>JALTXS010000147.1 GCA_027048265.1 Desulfurococcales archaeon | reverse complement strand
TCTCCCTGCTCCTCCGGGGGAGGGTGGAGATCCCGGGCCGGGACCCGGGGGCGGGGGATGTGGTGAACACATCGCTGAACTACCTCTACGCCATCCTCTACTCGAAGGCCTACTACAGGCTCCTGGTGAGCGGCCTGGACCCCTATGGGGGGATTTTTCATGCTGACAAGAGTGGGAGGAGGAGCCTGGTCTATGACTTCACCGAGCCCTTCAAGCCCCTCCTCGACCACAGGCTGGCCCAGGCCCTGCTCCAGGGGAGGGTGCCCCGGGTGGAGGGGGGCATGCTTGACGACGAGTCTAGGAAGATGCTGGTGACGCTCTTCCACGACGCGATGGCGATGAGGGTTAGGACGGGCGACGGCGTGCCCCGGAGCCTGGAGGAGGCCCTGGGGGTCCTGGCGTTCAAGCTCTCCCGCATGTTCCTGGGGACCATGAGCTGCGAGTCCTTCCAAATGACCTGGTGAGGTCGGGGAACCATGGTGTGGGTCTACGTTGTGTATGATATAAGCGATGACGGGCGGAGGCTCAGGGCTGCCCGGATGCTGGAGAGGATGGGTCTGAGGAGGATACAGAGGAGCGCCTTCGTGGGGAACCTGCCCTACTCGAGGATAAGGGACCTCTCCCGCGCCCTTGAGGCAATCATAGACCCTGGGGAGGACGTGGTCCACCTCATACCCGTGGGGCTTCAGGAGTGGAAACGCGTCATAGTCCTGGGCACTCCACTCTGGGCGGCCGGGGCGCCCGGTCACTACGTGCTGAGCTACTAGGAGGGCAGGTAGCAATGGACGATGGTGTTGTGCGGGAGGTTTTCAGCGTGGGACTGGTCAAGGAGTATGCCTACTGCCCCCTATACGCTTGGCATCGGCTTCACTCGAAGCTCGCTGAGGGGGTAGGGCCCACGCCCAGCATGGAGGAGGGCAAGAAGGTGGAGCTCCCCCGGATAGCAGATGCCCTGAACCTCCCCCATCCCCGCCTCTACGAGCAGTGTCTCGTGGACGAGGAGCTGGGGCTTAGGGGCTGCCCTGACATAGTTGCGGGGGAGAGGAGGAGGGTCGTGGTGGAGGTCAAGAAGTACCCCCGGGACGCTAGGAGGCTGGGTCACTTCATGGCCCAGGCTAGGGCCTACGCGGTGCTTGTGGAAAGGGTGATGGGGGGCGTAGACCAATACGTGCTCGTGGTGGGCGAGAGAGTGTTCACGAGGAGGCTCCTGGAGAGGGACCTGAGGGAGGTCGAGGCCCTGGTGGCTAGGCTCAGGAGGCTCTCCGCCTCCCCCCAGCCACCCGCTCCACGGGTTGATGGGAGGTGCTTTTACTGCGACTATAGGAGGTTCTGCCCCGCCCTGCCCGCAACCCACGCTAGGCGCGCTGGCCTGGTTGTCGTCTAGGAGCCCGCTCCCAACTGGCGGCCCCGCCCCTCGCCCCGGGCTCCCATCACATATTTATCCAGGCCCGCCCAGTTAGTGGCCTAGGGACCCGGAGGCCGGGGAGGCCCACAGCTATGGGGCGGGGGGCCAGGGTTGGGTGTTGTAAGGCATGTTTCCAGGCTTTTGAGGGAGTTCTTCGCGAAGAACAGGCTATACGTACTCCGCCTGTCCCTCTGGGCTGAGGACGAGCTTCTACTACCCCCCTTCACCTCCTCCCTGGTCAAGTCCGTGGCCATGTCCTCGGAGAGCCTCGAGTGGGTGGCAGAGGCCTACAGGGAGAGCCTCAGACCCCGGAGGGCCCGGTTCAGCGTGCTCTGGCTGGAGGGGAAGCCCCTCTACAAGAGGCATGAGGGGGGCGGGGGCCTCAGAATGCTACGTGGGCGAGGGTACAGGGCCAGTATCACGGTGGTGGGCAACATGTCGCTGGACCCCCTCCTGCCCCTCTCCGCCGCGGGTGAGGAGCGTGTGGAGACCCCCTATGGGACGCTGAGGCTCCGCGTGGACGAGGTGCTTATGATGGGTGGAGAGGAGGAGGCAGCGCCCCCGGCTCCGGGCAGGGACTTTGCCCTGAAGCTCGATTTCCACACCCCCGTCATACTCACCCAGAAGCTCCTCACGCCCCCCTGGATAGGGTTGAGGAGGAGGGGGATACCCGAGCGTCATCGCCTCCTCCCCACCCCGGGGCTCCTGGGTGCCTCGATGGTATCATACATACTGGGCGTGCTGGGGCATAGGGTGGAACCCTTCCTCTCACTCCCCTACTACTTCGCCCGCGTGGCCGACCTGGCCCTCTACGAGGTGAACTACAAGCTACTGCCCACCACCGCCGTCTTCGGGAGGGGGGATGAGGGGCGCCTGAGGAAGCCCCGGGGCTTCACAGGGTGGGTCGAGTACGGGTGCGCTGGCCGGGGGCCCTGTGGGGTGTTCTATAGGCTCATGAGGCTGGCCGCGTTCGTGGGAGTGGGGAGGAGCCGCTCCTCGGGCTTCGGCGAGACACGGGTCTGCGTGAGGCGCGGGAGCTCGGGGAGGGAATG
>JALTXS010000146.1 GCA_027048265.1 Desulfurococcales archaeon | reverse complement strand
TTACTCATTGACCTCATGTCTTTACCCTTCCAGTCCGAGTACCATGTCGAGAGCGAGTATCTGCTGAGGGTACCGAAGAGGCTTAGTTTTTCCCCGCTGAGCTGGCGGGGGCTCTCAAGTTCCTTGTGTAGTATGCCCTCGATTAGCGTGAGGGGGAATGCGAGGCCCACTGGGTAGCCCACATCCATGCACACTAGTCCCGCAACATTCTGTCTCTCAGCCATCTCTGTTGGGGTGCAGTGTGTGAGGGGGTTCACAATGTCTGTCTTGTAGTAGAACATGTGCTCAAACGCCTTATATGTCCCGCCCTGCTGGAAGATGTCTGGGAGTCCTAGCCCCAGCCAGTAGGAGACTGTGATGAAGTCGTTGACGTTGATGTAGGATAGGGAGAGCTCCTCGTTATCGGGAAGCCCGTCTCCGTCAGTATCAGGGTCGTTGGGGTCGAGGAGGCGGTGAAGCGTGAATGCCGTGGAGGTTTCCCGAGGGCCATAGTCTGTTGGGAATATGGGGACGCCAAAGTATATGCTACTGTAAGAGGGGTCTGCGAGGTCCCTGTAAGTTATCACGACAAGCGGTCCCTTGCCAGCCATCATTAGCTTATCGCTGACGAAGAAGACCGCGTACCCGGCCTCCAGGCCGTCGGGGAGGCCGTCTCCATCAGTGTCGGGGTCAGAGGGGTTTGTTCCAAGGCTTTCCTCCTCCCTATCAAAGAGACCATCCCCATCGCTGTCCCTGTAACCCTTAGCCTCTAGCTCCTCCAGCTTGTCAATAGGCATTTTGACAGGGACCATCCACACCTTCCATCCATTGAAGCTTCCCTCCACCTTTCCGTAGGCTTTTATCAGGTTTTCCAACCGTGGTACCGCCTCTTCTGCAAGGACCCTGAGGTCCTCCGAGCCTCCCTCAGCCCTTGCGAAAAGCTGGAGGGAGGGGCTGAGGAGCAGAAAAGCCAGGAGAGCCAGGGAGACTACGCGCCTGAAAGAAGCCCTGCCAGGCTCTCTGCTTCTAGTATTCGCTTTTCCCATTGTATTTTTTACCATCTAATGTTTCCCCATAACATTATAGATATATATTCTAAAAAACACTAGAATAATTAGGTATATAATGATCATTTATAATTTAATAAATAATGCTATCCGAGGAACAGGAGGGCTCGCCAACTCGAGCACTGATAGCGCCAGGGCCCGTAATTTGACAGGAATTACCTACAGAGGCAGAGTATCAGCACTTGTTCCCACAATATCATCTGATGCATATCAGAGGTTGTCAGCACTCAAGACCTTCTTCATCCCCCAGCATGGTAAATGGGCGGGGGTCGGGCCTGCCGAGGTCATCATCCGGTGAACTTGGTGTGCCGTTTGCTCTAACCACCTATTATTATATCTAGTATATCCATCAGCCTGTTCTTGTTCTTGTCCAGGACGCTTGCGTCATAGAGCTCGGTGTAGCCGCACTGGTTGCAGGAGACAGCGTAGTACTTTATGTGCTGGATGTCAAAGAGCCTACTGAGGCCCCCTCCCGTGGTGCTTATCTTCCTAACAGTAGGGCGGGGAGCGCCGCACTTGGGACACTTCCATCGCTGCTCCAGGGCCTCTTGGGGCTTTGCTGTCGTCCTCATCAAACCTCCTCACCTCCCATATTCCCCTATCTCCAGGGGAGTGGGGGTTTATAAGGGACCCGGGGTCTCCATTGTCTGGTTGTAGGCAATGGTCGGAGGGAAAGAGATGGCTGGGCTGTTGAGGGACCGTAGGAGAGAGCTGGAGGAGAGGGAGATAAAGAGGGAGCTCCTAAAACAGCTTGAGAAAGCGCCAGAGAGGGTCCGGGAGGAGTTCAGGGAATGGCTCTGGGAAGAGCATGGCATAGACGCAAGGGGTGCATCCTGGGGTGAGGTTGAGCGTAAGGCGCTGAAGGAGAAGGATCTCCTGTCCCGGGAGATCGCCGTGTTCATGATCGGGGAGGGTATGAGCGTCGATGAGGAGCCCTGGCTCTCACGTGCCCGCTCCCGTATGCGAACTGGTGGGAGAACTTGAGAGATTGTTCGCTGAGAGGAGGAAGCCACTCTCCTACACCCAAGCGGAGGCCCTGGGAGTCCTCCTAGTGGCACGCGAGCTTGGCAGGGCAGGAAGGGTGAGGCTCAGCCGGATGCTGGGCTTGGGCGAGCAGGGAACCCGTAGCCTAATCCGGCTCCTGGAGAGGGGGGGACTGGTGGACAGGAGGGGCTGGGGGCTTGCCCTGGCCCCTCGGGCCCGTCTGTTGCTGGAAGGCCTTCGTGTTGTGGAGATGCTGCCCCGGCCGGCGGAGCTCTCCCGTATGGGTTGGGAGAGGGTGGCGCTGGCACACATCTGCCAAGCTAGGAGGCCCCGGCTTTCCACGGGCGACGCTGTGAGAATCAGGGACTCGGTGGTCTCTTGGGGGGGCCTGGGCGCTGTAGTCATGGTCATGGAGCCGGGGGGTGTTCCC
>JALTXS010000145.1 GCA_027048265.1 Desulfurococcales archaeon | reverse complement strand
TGGCTGAGAGGGTATATGGAGGAAGGCGGTATAGGAGCCTCTGATGACAGTATGAGAATATTGTCTTTTAAGAAAAGCCTGAGAGGAGGCCTGGGCTCTCCCTGTTTGACCAATACTATGGGAGGCATAAGCCTCTCAATATCTATGCCCCCCACCTCTCTAGGCTTCAGCTCTCTTATCATATGGCTTACTGAAATGCTTCCAACAAGACCCGCGTCAGGCAAACCGATAACGAAGAACGATGGCTCCTTTAACTCAAATTCCTCGTATTCCAGGAAGGTTACTCCCTCATAATAGTCCTCTCTAACCGCCCTGGGCACCATACTTCACCCCTTTCTACAATATATTTCTCGGTACATCAGTAAAAATGTTAAAACTGTAAAGAAACATGCACACACCATATCAATACCTGTTTTTCAAAAAATACATGGTACACAAATCAGGTGTCAAAACGTGTTTCTGATCTAAGTCTCAACAATGCACATATAACATTCTCTCCACATCACTAAGTACGCATACAGTAGGGTGACCTAAACTTGCTTTAAAGATACAAAAACCAGGATTCAACAACATCTGTTTGTTAAGATATTCATTTCATTATTCTCTCTTCTTGACAAGCTCGGCATACTTTTCCGGTGTAAGTAAACTTCCTTTCTCCTCGTCAAGCTTGGAAGGCTCTATCACTACAATCCACCCCTCTCCATAGGGGTCAGTGTTTATTAGCTCAGGCGATTCTTGCAGCTTTTCATTGACTTCCGAGACCTGACCACTAAGGGGGGCGTAAACCTCCGCTGCCGTCTTTATAGAGTCTATAGTAGCTATGGGCTCTCCTTTCTCAACAGTTCTACCAGTCTCTGGGAGCTCGACTCCCACAACATCCTTTAGCTGCTTTTGAGCGTAGTCTGTCACACCTACCCTAGCTCTCTCTCCTTCAATCTTTACCCACTCATCATTACCAGTATACAACCTGTCCCTGGGTATCACATACCCGTCTACAATTATCTCGTCTCCCAAGGCCATCACCTGTAAACATCTTGGACTAATTCTAACAAATATCATTTAGCCTGTCTACCAGCCGGTATAAAGGGGTAGTCAACAACCTTGGCTTCCAGAGTTCGTCCTCTTATATCCACACGCACTTTAGAGCCCATTAAGGCGTTTCTTGTGTCTAGAAACGCAAGCGCTATCGACCTACCAATTGTCGGGGAATATCCCCCACTTGTGACGTGACCTATTCTCCTTTCTCCAATGTAAACACCGTTTCCTTGCCTAGGTACAGCCCTGTCCTTCTTAGAGAAGCGGAGGCCTACAAGCACCCTGTCTACACCCCTTTCATAAACACTTCTAATAATATCACATCCAATGCATTCGCTTTTCCCTAGGTCCACCGCCATCCAATATCTTGCCTCTATAGGGTTAACTTCCTCACCAATTTCGTGTCCGTATAAATAGTAGCCCATCTCCAATCGGAGTGAATCCCTAGCTGCCAACCCACAGGGCTTAACACCGTTTTCTACAAATGTCCTGAAAAGCTTCTCCGCATCGCTATGCTTTAGTATAAACTCGAATCCATCCTCACCTGTCCACCCGCTTCGACTCATTATCCAGATACTAGCTCCACCCAGGTCGAGACTGGTCCTAAACTTGAGGGGACCAACGTTATCGACATCTACATTGAATAACGAGCTTAGTATCTTAGGAGAGCTCGGACCCTGTAAGGCTAGCAAGGAATATTCTTCGTTAAGGACGTATATCTCAACATGGTGTCCCCCGAGCGACACATTGCTCTCAAGCCATGCAACGTCCTTGTTTAGGTTGGCGGCGTTGCCGACGATAATCCAGTCTCTGTCACTCAACTTATAGGTCATAACATCATCCTTTATCCCTCCCCTCTCGTTGAGGAAAAGAGCAGGGCCAATCATGTGCCCGGGTGGGTGTTTAGAGAGACGTTTGGAGAGCAGCTTTTCCAAAAGCTTTCCAGAATCCTCTCCCCGTACCCTTATGAGAGCCATGTGGCTTAAGTCAAAGATTCCAGCTCTACTACGCACGCTCCGATGCTCTTCTATGATACTTGAGAATGAAATGGCTGTCTTTACACCCGCGAACTCGCCAATAGATGCACCCAATTCCTTATGGAGTGTAAGCAGTGGTGTCTCTCTCAAGCCTAACCCCTTGTTCTAATAGTTTATACATTACATGCTTAAAACCCTCCCTGACCAAAACTAGTGTCGGCAGGGGGGACCTCTAGTTGAAGCGGACAATACGTGTAGGAGTAGAGGGACTGACCTTCGACTCTGCCAACTATACACCAGGGTCTGTAGATAAGTGCAGAAGATTGCATGGTCATACCTTTAGAGTTGATGTTGAGGTCGAAGGCGAAATCAACCCTACAACGGGCATGGTGATGGACTTCCTAGAGCTGAAAAGAATAGTGAGGGAAGTGCTTGAAGAATACGACCACAGGATAT
>JALTXS010000144.1 GCA_027048265.1 Desulfurococcales archaeon | reverse complement strand
CTCCCCCCTCCTCCCTAGGCTTCCACTTCTTGTTAAAGAGCATGAAGAGCTCCTGAGCCCTCTGAGGCCCCACTCCCCGTACCTCCTCAAGGGCACGGGGCCCCGCGTTGACGAGTTCCCTTAGGCTCCCGAACCTCTCCAGCAGCCTCCTCCCCAGCTCGGGCCCCGCTATGCTCGCGGCAACAAACAGGATGCGTTCATCGAGGCTCATCCTACGGGGCCTTCTATAGTAGGCTAGGGGGAGGGACTCCCCGGAGCGGTTGGTGGACTGGCCCTGCTTCCTGGCTCGCGCTCTTGCAGCCAGCCACTCGGCCGTGTGCTCCATGTCAAGGGTTGGCACAACTATTACCCCGTAGCTCGCCTGAAGGGCCTCCAGGGCCCGGGGGACAGCGCTGGGCGCCACGCTGCGGTAGCGGAGGGCCCTCTCCAGGCTTCCCTCCACGACCAGGATGGGCCGGGCGTCCATTTCACCCGCAGCTTTTGCAAGGCGCGAGGCCTGGCTCCAGAGCCTTGAGTCCACTATGCTCGTGACCAGGTCGTTCGCGCTCTTTCTCTCAACCAGGACCGCTTCTCGGGAATCCTTGGCGGGTATGTGGAAGTCGCCCACCTCTAGGCGGGATACGGTTACGCGTAGCCCCCGCCTCCTCCTGAGGTACTCTCGGAAGAAGGGGTGCTTCGAGTCCTCCCGGTCGTCGATGATCACATCGGTGTCCACCAGGAGCCTCTGCCCCGCCATGCTTCACGAGCCCCCTATTTCCGCCTTGTGCCCACTAGACCTCGTATGAGGCCCTTCCTACGCGTCCTTATGCGTGCTGTTAGTATTTTCTCCCCCTCGAACCACCGGGCTCCCAGGAGGAGGACGAGGAGGGAGTAGGCCAGGTTCGCCGCCAGGCTAGCGTACATTATCCATGATACTCCCTCGAAGCTGGCCTTGAGGGCCACCAGGGGGGTGGCGAAGGGGAGCAGTGCCAGGGCTGCCTGCCCCAGGGGGCCGAGGCTGGATATGTTGAGGAACATCATGGCGAAGAGGGGTATGAAGAGGGGGAGCCATATGTACCCGGCGATGGCCTGGGCCTCCCTCACGTTACCCGCCAGGCTGGATACGACTATGGAGAGGAGCAGCACCAGCATTATGCTCAGGAACACGCCCACGACCGCCACAGCCACAGTGCCCGCCCCCAGTATTCCCAGGACCTGCGAGAACCCCAGACCTCCAGCGGGTCCCGGGAGCTGTGCCCCGGGGGCGCCCGCCTGACCTGCTATCTCCAGGGGCATGCTCAACACCCTCCTCATGTAAACCGTGAATCCCAGGGACAGGCTAGCCGTCCCAATGACCGCCACGATTAGGGTGGCTATGGCCTTGCTGAAGAGCACGTCCCTGCCCCTTATCGGCAGGGAGAGGAGGGTCTCGAGGGTCTTCTCCTCCTTCTCCACCCCTATGCTGGCCGCGGCAATGCTGGCGGCCATGGAGAGGAGTATGAGGGGGCCCAGGAAGAGGAGGAAGGACTGGCTCATGAGCATGGAGAGGGCCTGCTGGGGCAGGGGCCTGCCCTTAACAACAGCCTCCTCCACCACAGTGAAGGGGTTGAGCAGGACGTCGGGGTCCTTGTCGGGGAAGGCTCTCCTCAGCCACTGCTTCACAAGGTGCTCCTTGTAGGACTCGAGGAGGCTCGTAACAACCCCCGGCTTCGCGCCCGCCGCAACGCTGAGCCCCCGGACCACGCTGTATACAAGGACTGCTGCGGGGCGGGCGCTGGTTATGTTCTCCGTGAACCCGGGGGGAACCGCTATCACGAGGTCGTACCTCCCCGACGCGGCGAGCTCGAGAGCCCTACCAGCCACATCCTCCCCCGGGGGGGCCTCTACTCGGTCGACCCGGGAGACGGGGGCACTCCTCGCTATTGAGTAGAGGAGGTCGCTGGCCCACCCACCGTCGCCGTCCACGAATGCAGTGTCCACTCCCCGCAGTATCTCCTCCGCGGTCTTTTTAGAGGCGAAGCCCACTGCCTCGCCCATGAAGATGAACATGAGGCTGGGGACCAGTATCATGACGAGTATGATCTTGGGGTCCCTTACCAGCTCCCTTACCTCCTTCGATACGAGCACGCTGAGCCTGCGCGTCATCTCAACCGCTCCCTCCAAGCGATAGGCCCTGCTCCTCCAGGGCCCTTACGAAGGCCTCCTCCAGGTTACTTGCCCCGTATCGCTTTCTGACCTCCCCCGGTGTCCCTTCTATGAGGAGACGGCCTTGGTGTATGAAGGCTACGCGGTCGCTCAGGTACTCGACCTCCAACATGTTGTGGCTGCTCAAAAGTACTGTGGAGCCCTCCTCTTTCGCGACCTTCTTGACCATGCGCCGTAGGTGTACCGCGTGGACCACATCAACGCCGCTGGTGGGCTCGTCCAGGAGGAGGAGACGGGGCCGGGTCATGAGGGCCCGGGCAAGCTGGAGCCTGCGTTTCATGCCCTTGCTGTA
>JALTXS010000143.1 GCA_027048265.1 Desulfurococcales archaeon | reverse complement strand
ATAGAGATGGTTCCCGAGGAGGTGGCCTAGCATGGTAGAGTCGCTTGAGGCGGCCCAGGCGCAGGTCCCGGGGGCGGCTCGCAAGGCCCTCTCGGGGAACAAGGCCGTTGCCATGGCGGTGAGGGACCTGGACGTGGACGTTGTTGCAGCGTACCCCATAACGCCCCAGACCACCATGGTCGAGGCCATAAGCGAGCTCATAGCACAGGGCGAGCTGGACGCGGAGATCATCCACGTGGAGAGCGAGCACAGCGCCATAAGCGCCGCCGCGGGCGCCACGGCGGTGGGAGCGAGGAGCTTCACGGCCACGAGCAGTCAGGGGCTTGCGCTTATGCATGAGGTTCTCCACATAGTGAGCGGCCTCCGTATGCCCACGGTCATGGCGGTAGCGATGAGGGCCCTCAGCGCCCCCATCTCGATATGGAACGACCACAGCGACGTCATGAACGCCAGGGACACGGGGTGGGTGATATACCTTGTCAGCAGCGCGCAGGAGGCCTACGACACCCTGGTCATGGCCTACCGCATCGCCGAGGACCCCGATGTGAGGCTCCCCGTAATGGTGGCATACGACGGGTACGTGACGAGCCACACGACCGAGCCCGTTGTGGTGGAGGGGAGGGAGAGGGTCCTCTCCTTCGCCCCCAAGAGGGTCACCTGGGACAAGCTCGACCCCGAGAACCCCATAACCATAGGAACCCTGGCATCCCCCGAGTACTACTACGAGATAAAATACCAGCAGCACAGGGCCATGTTCAACGCCCTCGACACGGCGCGTAGGGTGGAGGAGGAGTTCGCCCGCGTATTCCACCGAAGGTACGGCCTGGTCCAATCCTACAAGGCCGAAGACGCCGAGGTGGTGCTCCTGGTAACAGCATCGTACTGGGACAACGCACGCGTCGCAGTCGAGAAAGCCAGGGGGGAGGGAGTGAAGGCGGGCCTGGTAAAGCTTAGGCTCTACCGTCCCCTCCCCGTCGAGGAGCTAGCCCACGCCCTGGGCTCTGCGGGGGTCGTGGGCGTGGTGGACCGGGCCATAAGCTGGGGCCTCCCCAACGCCGGGCCCCTCTACAACGAGGTCAGCACCGCCCTCCGCGACCGCGTGGGGGCGAGGTTCCAGAGCATTGTGGCGGGCATTGGGCAGAGGACCATGCTCGTGGAGGACTTTGTCAAGCTCTTCAAACTCCTCGACGAGAGGATGAGGGGAGGCCGATACTCTGAGGAGACACTCTTCTACGGGGTGAGGGGAGCATGAGCTCGGCCAACGAGCTTAGGATGAAGAACATCTGGAGCCTGCCCCGCGGGGAGCTGTTCCACGGGGGCCACAACCTCTGCGCCGGCTGCACCGCGGGGACGATAATGAGGCACCTCCTCAAGGTGGCGGGCAAGGACACCATAGTGGTGAACGCGACGGGCTGTGTAGAGGTATCCACCACGCCCTACCCCTACACTGCCTGGGGGGTGCCCTGGATACACCTGGCCTTCGAGAACACCGCGGCGGTGGCCTCGGGCGTGGAGGCTGCGATAAACGCCCTCAAGCTCAAGGGCCAGCTTGACCCCGAGAAGGAGGTCAAGGTCATCGCGATTGGGGGCGACGGGGGCACCTTCGACATAGGCCTACAGGCCCTCAGCGGCATGATGGAGAGGGGCCACAACGTCACCTACATAGTCTACGACAACGAGGGCTACATGAACACCGGCATACAGAGGAGCGGGGCCACTCCCTTCGGGGCCTGGACAACCACTACGCCCGTGGGGAGGAGGATAAGGGGAGAATGGAGGCGTAAGAAGGACATAATAGGCATAGCACTAGCCCACGGCATACCCTACGCCGCGGCCGCCAACCCCGCCTACCCCGTGGACATGGTGCAGAAGTTCGAGAAGGCCATACAGACCGAGGGACCCAGCCTGGTCCACGTGCTCATGGCCTGCACCACGGGGTGGAGGTTCGAGCCCCGGCTGGGCATAAAGGTCTCGAAACTCGCCGTGGAGACGGGAGTGTGGATAAACTACGAGATAGAGGAGGGACAGCTGAGGGTCACAACACCGGTGCCCAAGAGGAAGCCCGTTAGGGAGTACCTGAAGCTCCAGGGAAGGTTCGCCCACCTCAGGGACTTCGAGATTGACATAATACAGGAGATGGTCGACGAGCAGGTGGAGCGCATAAACAAGATGGTGGGCAAGCAGGTTATAGGCCCCGTGGACTATGGCGGAGATGGTAAGAAAGGGGCCTAGCCCCCCTCCAGTTTTTTCCTCACAATCTCATACGCTAGCCTTGGGTCCGCCTTCTTACCCGTCTTCCTCAGAACCATCCCCACCAGGAACTGGACTGCCCGGGGGTTCCTCCGAGCGTCCTCAACGGCCTTAGGGTTCTCCCGGAAGACCTCATCCACAACCTTCTCCAGAACATGGGGATCGGAGAGGACCTCCCACCCCCTCTCCCTCACCACCACGCTGGGCCTCTTGCCCCGGGCCATCT
>JALTXS010000142.1 GCA_027048265.1 Desulfurococcales archaeon | reverse complement strand
CTCTGTGGTGTCGAGCCTTAGGCTGGCTATGTGGACGAACCTGGTCCTGGATACGAGGTACTCGTCCAGCTCATTGGGCAGGAGCTCCTCGGAGGCCCCCTTGAAGCTGTATATCGTAATATTCCCCTCCCGGTTACGCGCCACTATGGAAAACCCCGTTCGGCCCGTGAGGGAGACCCTAAGCCCAGTTATGTCAACACCCTCTCTCATCAGGTCTTCTACGGCCATCCTCCCAAAGCCATCTAGGCCAATCTTCGCCACAATGCTGGAGCTCAGGCCCAGCCTCCTCGCCGCTATAGCGGCGTTGGCAGCCGAGCCACCCACGCCACGCTTCTCGTCAAGAATCTTTGCCTCCTCATCCGGCCCAGGTATCTCATCCACCAGTAACCTAATATCCACGAGTATATGACCCACCGCTACTAGGTCAAGCACTCTCTCCATGTCAGACCACTCAAACCCAGGGGGAACTTCTAGTCATACGCCGTGCCGGCTAAGAAAATGAGTTTAAAGATGGGAAACAAAAACGTATTCCCTACTGCTTAATGGGCCTTCCATCTTCCCCGGCCTTTTCCAAATAAGCACTATAGTGCCTAGCCTTATTCACACCCGCACGCTGTGCCCAAATCTTGTAGTATTCCCCTGCTATCTTTTCGAGCCTATCAAGGAAATCGCCGGGTACAAGCCCAGGGTTCTCCTCATTCACGCGGTCCAGTGCAACAAGAAGCTCGAAGACAAGGAGTACTCCCTTTGCACCCTTCTCCGCCAGCTCCTTATCGGTTATGCTTACCGCCTTTTGTAGGAGCCTCTCCCAGGAAAGGTCCCCGCTTCTGATGATAGTGGCGATGTCCTCAAGGTCCCTCTCCCTCCCCGTTATTGACTTCAGGAGTATCACTGACTCGTTGGAGAAGAGCAGCACCTCCATATTCCCGAACACTCCTAGAAGCTGGGCATCCTGCTTAAACTCAGGGTATAAGGGGAGTCTAATGAACTTCCCCACATCCACGTCAACATACTCGTCCGTGACAATGTTCCTAAAACGCAACCCACTCTCATGCACGAAGCCAAGCCTCTCCAGAGCACTTACGAGAGCCTCGTAGGAGGCCTGGTCTTCCACGGTTATACCAATATCAACTGTCGAAGGCTTTATGTCACGGAGAGTGAGAGCAGCTCCTCCGAGAACGTATACACTTATCTTCATGTTGACGAATTCTCCAATGCGTTCAGGCAGTTCTAGAAGGTCTTCCTTGTAATTTATTTTGCCGGGCAATCTCCTCTGCCACCCTTATCTCTATCAGTCCGGTAATGTCTATAGGTATCTCAGTAAATCTATCAACATATATAATAGGAGCAACTATTCTTATACCCTCATCACCCCACCATACTTTGTAGTTAATTCCCTTCTTTTTCAGATATCGTGTAACCCAGTCCACAAGGGATTCTCTAAGGAGGCTAAGAAGCTCAGCCCCCCTACCCGTTAAGTGATAGTAGGTCTTACCCTTGTATTCCACTTTCCTTGCAAACCCATACTCTTCTAACCACTTCAGATTCCTTCTAAGTGTTTCATGTTCGTAGCCTCTCCACAATAGATCATCAAAAGTCTTTGCAATGACAAGGTCGTTGAGAAGTCTCGCCAATCTCGCTATATTACAATCCACTTTTATTCACCCCTTTAACACTTGCTGGTTCTTGTTGTAAAATTTTCCGAATAATTTACTCTAACAATAAAGCATTAACACAGGTTTTTCATTTTTGTTCCATCGTTCTCTGGGCGTATCGGGTAAACAATATCTATCCTCTTGGGTAAAAGGGGCTCCCCCAGAAGGTAAAATAGTAGCCTCCCTCGCAGCTTGCAACCCAGCGGCCGACTGGCGCCCACATGACCTTGTAGTCGCAGATGAGTATACCGTTGCTGACGCCCTTCATTCTACTATATTCTAGCATTTTTTCCAGCAATTCATTGGACATGTTAGACTTTTCAATGACCACGTCTAGGGGCATAGCACTGCCGTCAACAAGTTAGGGAACTCGTCCACAAGTTCACCCATGTAACCAGCTGCGAGGCCAAATGAGTATGCCGATGACGGTCGCGATGAGCCACCCGAGAAAGCCGATGAGAAGGCTACTCCTAAGCCCGTAAACGGTCTGCGCGTAGACGTCGTAGGTGAAGGTATTGGTGCCCAGAGGGTGCTCGAGACTCGGCGGTCTCCCAGCCTCTCCTGTCGGCTCCAGGGGGCCATAGGGGGTGAACAGGGGGCCAACAATGGCTAGGGCCAGCATGGCGGCGAAGAGGGTTAGGCCCGCCTTTATCTTCCTGTTCCTCCTGATATGGTGGAGGAACTCCCTGGCCCTGCTGACAGTATATTGTTCCACTAGGCCCCATCGGAGTGGACGCTCCTAACCGGGGGTCTATGGCAGCGTATATCAGGTCTATGATGAAGTTGGCCGTGAACACCATACCACTATGACGAGGAAGGCCC
>JALTXS010000141.1 GCA_027048265.1 Desulfurococcales archaeon | reverse complement strand
CTTCAAAACAAGCAAAACTAAGAGCCACCACGCAACTGGGGGCCGTATAAACAATTGTACACTTCAAAATAAGCAAAACTAAAAGCAGGAGTTCCTGACTATTTATTACGATGTAATTCAAGCTTTTATGATAACCTATATAGTCGTCGAGATTTTGGCAAACATTTTTACTCTATTCCTGTCCTAGCAATTTATTCAATGCAATGATGTGAGGTTGTTAACATTTCTTAAATGGTGTGTACTAGGAGGGGTAAGTGGAATGTTTGGGTCCAGGGCTTGGCCCTATGATAACTCTGTTGTGTCTATCTTTTGTCCTTTATATGAGATGGTAGCTGATATCCTTCGGCTCCATTAAAGTGGTTTTTGTATTGTTTCACGGTGGGTTTCGCTGGTTTTTGTTTTGCTTATTTTGAGGTGGGGTCTGGTGAGGAGAGGCAGGGATATGTTGTATCCATGTTTTGCTTGTTTTGAGGTGTTGTGGGGGGTTGTGTTCTAGGGTTTTTGCTTGTTATTTGTGGTTTCTCCGGTCCCAGGTTATTGCTAGTCTGTGTCTGGGGCATTTGTCCTCGAGGTGTTTTGCAAGGCAGTATGCTTTGAGGAATATGTATTGGTAGGGGGTTTTGCGCGTCTTGGTGTGGCGGAGGGTGAGGTAGTCGTAGAGGTTCTTTATCGCCTTGTTCACGGATTCTCTTTCGAGCTCGCCGTCGGGGGCCATTTTTGGCAGCCCATCGGTGTTTATGAGGTCAATGGTGGCCTGTATGGCTATGGGCTTGAACTGCTCGGTGTAGTCGAAGGTGAGGGGGGTGCTGTAGAGCGTCCGGTGCAGGAGGCCGTGGGTGGGGTCCAGGCCTGCTGCTATTAGTGCTTTTGTGGCGAGCGAGTAGAGGACAGAGTACATGACGGAGAGGGTCTTGTTGAGGGGGTCGGGGTGCCTTGGTTTTCTTCCTGTGAAGCCGTATCTTGTCCTCAGTTCCTCCAAGTATCTTGGCCTGAGCAGGGAGAATATGTGGTCCCAGAGCAGGTTCGAGACCGTTGCTTCCCAGAGCCTTATCCTCTTCTCAAAGACCCCCGCGTCATCCTCCTCGTAGGGTGGTTCGGGGAGGCTGGGTGGGCTCCTCTTGTAGTACTTGAGTATGTTCAGGGTGCCGAGAACCCTGGCCTTCAGGTACTCTAGGGCTATTCCAAGGGCCCTTTTCTTGTCAAGGCTATACTGGAGGCGCCTATAGTTGTTGTAACGGGTCATTACCGGGTTAACGAGGATGGATACGTGGTCCTTGGCCATTATGGCGAGGGGGATGTTGTGTAGGGACAGAACGGGTGGCACGCTCGAGTCGAGCTTGATGCCGGAGCCTATGATGAGCACAGCATCCGCGTCCCTCAGGGGGTGCTCCCTCTCGCCCCTACGGGTCTTAACCACCAGGGTGCTCCTGCTCTTCACCCCAATCTCCGCCCGGCTCCTTATGACGAGCAGCCTCATCAAATCACCCTGTGGGGACAGTAGTGTGAGAGCTCGCAGAGGCTGCAGAGGTTGGCACTCGGCTCGAAGCCCTCGGAGCTTCGGTTGATGAGCCTCAGAATTCTCCTCTGGTCCTCGTCGTCCAGCTGCTTGTACCTGACCTCATGGGGCGAGACCATCATCACCCAGATGGGGAGACGGTACTCGTAGTAGAGTGCAATTCCCCTCAGGAGCGCCTGCAGGGGCTTAGCCACATGGAGCCTCACAGCAGCCTCCGCGTACAGAATGTATAGGTCACCCTCCTTTGACAGAATGTAGACGATGTCCGCCTTAGAGGAGGCGCACACACCGTCCTCGCCCCGAGCAATGTAAAGGGTGTGCTCATGCTCCCTCAGACCCCCCTCGCGGCCCACCACTCCTATGCCCAAGGCCCTCAGAGCCCTTGAGAGCTCCTCCCCCACCACGTTCTTCAACTTCTCGTGGAGGGACTTGGACTCCTCTGAGGTGGGGTATGGGGGGTTGTCCAGGGGAGTGGACCCGTGCCAGAGCAGGTCACGGGCGTGGGGGCAGAGGAGGGCCCATCCCAGCAGGTTGAGCCGGGTGGGTCTAGTAGACCTCGAACCGCCGCTCCTGCACGATGTAGTAATCTCCGCCATCAAATACATGTGCCCTCTGGTACTCGTCCTCCCTGACCACGATGATAAACACTGAATCGCCCTCGCCAACGATGCCCTTAGCCTTCTCCGCCACGAGCTTTGCCGTAGTAGCTGTGCCGGGTCCTGCGTAGACGCTCCTGTTAACCCTAGACAGGCCCAGTCTCCGCAGGTATCGCCGCAGTCGTCCCCTTCTCCTCTCATCCCCGATGTCATAGGCGACAATGACAATCACCCGTGCATCCCTCTAGCCCATGACTACACGAATACGACAGCGTACCTTCTCCCACCGGGTGTGAGTATATCCGCACCCTCTCCGGTGTAGGAGAGGTAATCTGCGAGCTCGTCGCCCGCATCCAGGACGTACACGAGCGTATCTCCCTTCTGTAGGGACTTGATAGTGACACGCTCCCCTATCTCTATGCGGCCTCCTGTTAGTTCTAAGAGCCTACTCAGCTCTATCATCTTCCCCCTAAGCTGCCAGGGTGTCTGGGCTAGGCTGAGTCTAAGAGACTGCCTTGCAGGATTGAGGGCAACTATGAGGGTACCGTTTCTAGTGTCCTTTACCTCGAAGTTCCTAGTGAGCAGGCCAATACTTGTTTCGCCATCCTCGCCAGTGTCCTGTATAAGGTATCTCACGTTGAACCCGGTGCGCCTGAACACGAGCAGCTTGACGAGAGAAGAAGCCGGGCCAACAATGCTCTCAAGCAGTTCGGCGGCCTGCGTCTTCCCTATGTTTATTCTTCTAAGCAGATGGTGCATGCCCGAGACTCTTGCAAGGGAGGCGACGCCGAGGGAGTATATTAGCATCCTCCTCGCATCATGGAAGCCTCTGGGTATAAGCCGCGAAACCTCGCGCTTCCTCTTAGGATAGTCGGGATAGGCTTCCCTTATCCAGTCTACCATCTCGTAGTAGCTCATACTCTTGCTAGGGGGAGGGTTGTCATCAAGGGCGAGGCGGGGTAGAACAAGATATACTCGTGAATCGGTTCCCCGGCGCCCAATTCTGCCCACCCTCTGAATAACGTCCTCCGAAGAAGTGCCTCCAATGACCCCCAGTACAACTCTCCCCAGGTTAACACCCTGAGTAGTTGCCTCGCTTCCAACTATTATGCTCGCCCCCGGCCTGCATACGTCCCTGGGGGTGATAGTGGCTATGCAGTCAACATCAAAACCCTTGCGGGCAAGGCCCCTTGCAACCTCCGAGACCATCCATAGACGTTCAAGTATTATGAGTGCCCTCCCGCCACTAAGCCCCCGTAGCTCAGAGTCCAGCGAGCTCACAGCGATGTCCGCCACCGCTTCACTCGCGCTAAAGTAGGATGGAAGCCCCTTCCTCTTCGTGTCCACCGGAACCAGCACGAATTCCGTAGACCCCCTAACTTGGAAGCCCCGCCCTCCCTCCACGAGCTCTGCCCTGACCTCCTCATACCCCGGTAGAGAACCCTGCTCCACGAGTTCGCCCACTATATCATCGGCTGGGGTTGCCGACGAGAGCACAACGGGGCGGTCGAAGCGCTCCTTGTAGAGCCTGAGAAGCGCGTGCAGGGCATCGAGCTCGTAGGAGCCGTACAGGTGGAACTCGTCGACGAAGAGGGGTAGGTCAAGTATTCGCTCAGCTGCTGCCACGGTTTCAGAAACACTGGTTCTGGCAAGGACCCCCGTCTCCCTAAGCACCTTCTCCAGAGCCCCGGCAGAGCTACCCCGGGCTAGTGCTACTAGCAGGTTATGAAGGGTCTTACCCACGCCCTCGAAATCACGATATGCACCAGTCATTACCAAGAGGAAAGTATCGGGGGTAGCGAACACGATTAGATATAGTCCACCACTGTTAGCATACTTTAGTGCATCCTCAGCTAGCCTGTATAGGACCTCCCTCCTTGGCACCCCCTCCTCAGACTGTATGTACCTCCCCGACAAGAGCAGGAACCCCACGTAATCATAATCCACCCAGCTGTCGTCGACCCTCTCCCTATCTATCTTGTAGATGGACAGGGGCGCCACCCGGTTCTCCTCCCTCGAAGCCCCAGTGCACTCGCACCGTCTAGCGCCCCTCCCATCCTTGCAAACGCTGTTATCGCTCCCCTGCACGATGTCCACAAGGCTGGCACCGAGATGCTCGACGATAATGTCCTCGACTGTGCACATCTGGTTTTTGAGTAGGGTATTGTTTGGATATAGGGCAGTGAATCCCGAGATACCTTTTTGACTAGTCTCAGTGTTGAGTAAAAGCGTAAGGGTCTTCCCCCCGCCCGTGGGTGCGGTCAGTAGCACATCCTTGCCGCCATCCAGGAGCCTCTGTACCTCAGCTTGGAACTGGTTGAGAACAAGTGTATCAGAGAGTCTTTTCCTAGAGAAGGGTATGGAGAATGGGGGCACCTGGAAAAAAACCTCAGGCGAACCCATTACACTGCACCCTTCAATACGGGAACTGAGACAACTAGGGTGCGCCCACCCTCCCTGACCCTATATGTATAACCCTCCACAGCCCTTCCAAAAACCGCTATATCGCCCGCCCCGTGGCTTAGCAGGGTCGTGAAACCCCTAACCTCCACGCTATCAGCAACATTGAAGGGGTGGGTAACATCCAGCTCTTCGGCGAAATCAACTGACACGGGAGTGAGACCGACCCTCAGTACCCCACTCCTCTTTGTACCGATTCTCACAACAAGGCGGGGCGGTAACTTGTCCTCCGACACTATGAGGGTCCTGAGCTCAGAGCCGGGCAGCAGTATTGTGTTTTTGGTGAAAAAGGGATAAGCTAGCCTGCTCTGGCCCCTGATTACCACAGTCCCCTCATTCCCAGCAGATGCCGTTACTTCGCGCATCAAGACTCTTGTAGCTAACAGGGGATACGAGTACACACCATATCTCCTGTACAGTTCCACGGGGTTCTTGTAACGGGTGTGGTTGAATACGGAAACGTATCCCACGTCGGGGTCCACCAAATAGCCGGCAAGCGATAGGGTGAAGCCATAGTTGTGGAACACTGGGTGAATTTGGCTTATGTAGTACTGGGAGGAGGGATGGGCTCTGCTGTGATACCACAGTATTCCATCCACCCTTATCCTCGCGTGATAGTAGTGGGGCAAGGCGGCCCCCTCACCGAGACCCCCTAGACCTTCGTGACCCCCTCTCTCCTCCTCCCCCCTGGAGGCTCACAACAACGCTGTCCAGCTGGGTTACATAGTCTATGCTGCTCTCCCACAGTTCTTTGAAGACGCCATTCCTGTCAGAGGGTTTGACGAGCTCGAGCAGGCCACCTTGGGGCACAAGAGTGAAACCGGAGGCCCTTAGCCTCTGCTTAAGGTGCTCCATTATCCTACTGGGTGTGTCCAATCCGTTTTTCACGACCTCATCCGCCATCTCAAGGGCGCTAACCGTGGAGTACTCGCCGCACCTTATCCCAATGGGCTCTATCTTTACAGTACCATACACGCCACTCCTACCACCAATCTCCTCAACAGTGACCAGAGAGTAAAGCGTCGCCAGGAGCTCGGGCATAGTAACGTCGTGGAGCACAGCCCTGCCGATGAACAGAGTCCCTGGCATCACGTGAACATCCGTGAACAGCGCGCCACCTGTAGTCGACATGTTGCCCTCGGTCACCTTATTGTGGGTCTCGGGCTGCACAGCTCGGCTTGTTGCGAAAGCTGGGTCGAAGTGCACCCTCGTCTTCACTCCAATGCTCATGTTGCCTCCGGCCTTGGTATACTGGGACGCAGTTAGGGCAACCCCGAAGACTGTGCATGAGGGGCAGTACCCATCCATGCCCAGGTCAGTTGCCCTTTCCCCTGTCTGGGCCAGCGGGGGCTGTATTGTGCAGTTCCACCCATTTGCAAGGTGCTCCTCCGCCTTCTTGAAGCCAAGCGCCTTGGCTTTTTCCATGTATGGCCTGAGTTCTCCACCTGCATCTCTGAACATCCTTAGAGCGTGCAGCATTCTCCTCCTTACCACGGCCATCATCTTCTGCGGCTGTATAACTGGTACGCTCAGCTTTGACTCGGGGAGGGTGGCCTCGTTTATATCACCTGGTCCCTCTGTCCTGAGTAGGAGGAAGTTACCAGCCTTCACCGTAAAAACGAATTCTACCCGTTTCCCATTGGGGAAGAGCCTCCCACTCTCCCCTACTCTTCGGAGACAGGGCTCCACGGCCTTTATCCAGGAGGATGGGTCACTCACACGCCTCACCTCCTAGAGGTTATCTCCCTCCGCCTGGGTTTGACCAGGCTTTGAAAAAACCTGTGACTGAACCAACTCGCCGACCGGGGGGACATTGTACCGGGCCATCTCAGCGATGCTCGATATCACGATGTTCATCAGCCTAATTCTGGCGCCGATTGGTATGTCCTCTGTGGTTTCCCTGAACCTCCTCAGAAGGCCGGTGAGTAGTTCTTTGTAGCATTCCCTGCCCTTCATCGAGTAGATAATCTCGGGTATGTTGGCCTCAGCCAGCACTGGTATGTACTCCTCCGCTTTTTCCCACACGGAGAAAACTAGGGTCTCCATCGCTCTTCTCACCTCCTTCACGTATGCATGCGTTGACGTCTGCCCCGAGCCTACCACCCTGTTTAGTATCCCTGCCAACCCCGAAGCATAGTAGTCGACTCCCCGGTCAGGCGAGTATTTGCACAGTTCGGTACCCTGATCAGGCAACCTGCACACCCCCGAGCCTCATACGGAACATTTCAAGAACAGAGTAAAGGTGAGGCGACCCATACTGGGCCAAGGTTGGGGACAAATGGGGTGGGTAGTCGAGAACCTCGAGGAGCCCAGGCAGACTCTCCCCCCTCCTATCCTTCCGGAAGTTGAGCTCGGCGAGGGACGCCATGACAGCTGCTATATATGGCGTGTATATTCCAACCTCCTTGTCGGAGGGCCTAAAGTCATACAGGGGTTTCTGCCCCTTGTAATAGGATAACAGGGTGTCAACCGGAACCATTGGAGGCGCAGGTGATAGTGTGAGGGGGTATATTCCCCAAGACGCCAGCACGCCGGCGATGACCATGTCCATTAACCACTCGTCCTGGTGACTCTGCAATGACCTCCTGTAGGGGATGTAGGCTGCGGAGAAAAACATGTCAAAGAGGACCTTCTGACCCTTTGACGAAACCTTATCTATGATAGAGGCGAGCCCCTCATCCCAATTATCAGAATAGAATAGTGCGTTGACGACGTCGGAGCGGGGAATTCCCTTGCCTAGATGATCATGTATGGCCCATGTCAGTGAAGCCAATTCTCCTAATATTGTACTAGGTATGGGAGGCCTTAACGTGAGCGAAATAACTATATCAGTCCCCAAGCTACCCCTTATGATAACATCCCCCAGGCACAGGGGATCCAAAGCGTAGTTTCTCGTCTCCTGCATTAATACATTAACACTCGCAGGATACAACCTCCTAACCCACTGCTCTGTTGTAATCCTTTTGTTGAAAAACTGGATGAAGTCGACTGTCACGCCCACGGGTGTTCGGATACCACAAATCGGACAAATATATTCTCCATTAGCGTGTCTAACATTATTCAGCTTGATCCCATGTATCATATTCTCCACATCTGATGGTAGAACAACTGGTTGGTTTACCCTATACTTTCTTCCATAGTAAACTAACGCGATTCTGTACGAATTCCCCTTCTTATCAAGGTAGACCCCCTTATCACACTCCCTTTTTGTAAACCCATGTTCCTTGCAGGCGTCCGGTTTAGTCCTCCCCCTACACGAATCGTAGCAGTTCTTGTCGTCGCAACACTTCATGTTCCAGACTATGTGTTCCTCGACGTCTTCTTCTAGGACACCTTCTCCTGTGAACCCTTGCCTTATTTCATCCCAGCTTATCGTCAGGTCTGTGTCAGGGTTATCGGTTATCAGGGCTACGCCCATTGGCGTGGATATAGGTATTGTTACTCCCGTGCCGATCATCGTTTGGTTCAGGATATGCTCGTAAACTGCTTTGCTTATGAGGGTTCTTAGGAAGGGTTGGGGAAGGTATAGTGTGAGTAGCTTGACCGATAGCTCGTATCTTAGCTCTCTTTTCGCCTCGTTCAATAAGGGCATGATGTCTATTGGGTTGCTGATTCCCTGGAGTCTATCTGCTAGCCATAGAAGGGTCCACACTTCACGGGGGTAGAGTGGGTCTGTTTTGGTCTCTGCTGGGTTAGTGTAGAGGTACCGGATGAAGGTTCTAACCTCATCCTTGGTGAGGCCGAGTGTCTCTAGCCTCTCAGAGAACCAGTGGATAACCTTCTCCTCAGATGGCTTCCCAAGGAGTCCTAGCTTCTGCCCCATGTCATGAAGGAAGCCTATAAGGAAAGCCTCATCGGCGGGCGGCGTATTGTCAAGTTCACTAGAGTACCCTTCCACGAACGTTTCGAAGGTTCTCCCTACCGTGTAGCTGTGTACTAGGAGGCTTATGCTCGTCCAGTATTTTGCTGGGAGTGCTGCCAGGGGGGGTGGTAGGAGCGTGTAGGCGGTTTTTAGCCTGTTTATTGCCTCCAACGCTTTCCCCAGGGTATGTACTTACCATTGCTTATTTATATTTTTTCTATCAGAGTATCTTTTTAGTAAAAGATAAATATTTTACTAAGGCCTTCTAATTCTTGGGAATGGGCCTTGGATGACTGTGTCGTCATACCCATAGGAGTCACGGGAGAGACGGTTGCAGGCATACTGGGCGGCGGCACTTTCCAAATTAAGTGCATAGTCGCGGTGACGGTCCCGGGTTTCAGGGAGGAGAAGGAGAGCATCCTCCAGGGTGTCGAGATGCTTTCCCAGATGCTCGGGGCGGAGCTCTACCAGGTCACCGTAGTTCCACGTGACGCCTCGACCATAACGCGAGTCTACGAGGTCCTCAGGGGGATGAAGTTCAGGCGCCTAGTCATCGTGGGGGTGACGGGCTCCCGCTACCTCCTGCCCCTCTTAATAGCAGTCGCCCTGAAGGTGTGGAGAGACCGGGGAGGGGACGTTGAGGTCCTCCTGCTACACGGGGTCGAGGGCGAGGACTACACGCTGGAGCCCCTCGTGGGTTTCGTGGCCCCCGCTATGAGGATAAGCGGTGTGCAGCAGAGGGTTCTCAGCATAGTGTATGGGTCAAGGGAGCCGGTCTCAGGAAAGGACCTTATAGAGAAGCACGGGTTTACGCGAAGCGTCTACTACGTGCTAGCCGACCTGGAGAGGAAGGGTCTCCTAAGGGTCAGGAGAGGCAGGATTGAAAAAACATTGCCAGGAGAAATATACTACCTACTCGCACGGGAGGAGAATCCATAAAAACCCAGCTCCGTGTGAGCCCCTCCCCCATACCAGCTGCCATCCCCCCGCATTCTTATAGTTAACACCACCACTTACATCACGGGTCCCCCCCGTCTTGCTTGCAGTGGGTTTGACGAAAAACGTCAAACCCAACCCTTTTCCCTCGGCTCTCGCGACTTCTCTGGTGAGTACCCAAGGCACGGGGAGATGTGTTGTGGTATATGTTACAAGGGTTCTCCCGGTGGTATTGGTCCTCGTGACCGTGTGGGTAATGGTGCCCCTCTTGGCGGAGGAGGCGAGTGCCCAGACCTACTACGTCAACAACACGGCCGACTTCCTCAACGCAGTCCGGAACGCGGGCAGCGGGGACACGATAGTATTCGCCCAGAACATGACCATCGACCTGAACACTATCGGGCCCTGGAGGCCCAGTGGCGATGGGCCGAGGCAGGAGATAGGGGATGGGTACTGGGACCTCTACAACATCACGGACTTGACCATCCAAATACAAAGTAGTAACATTAGCGTTACTGTAAAGGGCCATGCGATAAGGCTCTTCAACTGCACCAGCGTGGCGATAATTGGGCTAAGGCTGGACGCGGATGTCTGGGTGGACGGCTCAGACTTGGCCGATATAAGCCATAACGAGTTTGTGAGGATAGGGCATATCCTGTGGATAAAGGGAGGCTCCAAAGACTACCTTGTGATGTATAACAATTTCACGAATGGGGGCGGGCTCCTGCTAGAAGACGTTGGTAATGCGATGCTGGTGCAGAATAATAGGATAAACGGGTTCCCCATACTCTACGTGGAGGGCAATGATGTGAGCATTTCAGGCCTCGAGGAGGGACCCTACGGGCAGGTTGTAGTCGCCAACAGCAATAATGTCGAAATAAGCTTCCTCAACATGACCCTGGCTAGGATAGGTGATGTTAAGTACCCCATAGTCATAACCAACTCAAACTCCGTAACCCTAAGTGGGATAGCCTTCGACATAGGTTACTTGAGCGTATACAACTCCAGTAACATACTCATGGGCGCGCTCAGCATAGGGTGGCTCAGCAAAGTGATTATCAATAACTCTAGAGACGTCATGATCTCAAACAGCAAAATCCAAGACTGGGGATGCATCGACAGCCACATCATATATGTAAGGAACTCGAAAAACGTGGAGCTCAGGGATACCGAGGCCACGCTCCGCGACATGATACTACTAGATGCCCAGGATTCGGAAAACGTGGTTGTGAAAAACAATCACATAACAATGCTTAGACCCTGCGTACGCAAGTACACACCATTCACAGCAATATACCTCGAAAACGTAACGGAGGCCACTATAGAGGGCAACAAGTTCAAGGCAAACTACACGCTCGGAGGAACAACCATCCGCGTGCCCCACATGGTGGAGCTCTACGGGGTCCCGAACATAACAGTTAGGGGCAACAGCTTCACAGCTAACCTCACCAACGAAGACGGCGCACCCCTGGAGAAGGGCGATGGCGTATTCATTAAGGACTACTTTGGAATCCCCTACAGGAACGTGACCATAGAGGGCAACAACTTCACACGTCTCAGCATAGGCATAGTCCTCTCAAGTAACCAAGACATAAACATGACCATAAACGTGATAAGGAATCTGTTCGACGACAACGGTGAAGCCATCCTACTCTCAAGGGACGTGAAGAACATAACCATAGCCTGCAACGTCTTCAGGGAATCCCCCATTGACGCCATGCGGTTCTATGACTCAGGGGAGGCCCACATATTCCTAAATGCTTTCCTCTTCCAACCCCCCGCCCGGCCACTATGGCTCCCCGGGGAGATGCCCTCCCCCATAACCACCATAACCAACGACAGCCTAGTATCACCAATGCCCATTCCCTACGAGTACAACTCATCAACCTTCACCTCCAAGCTGGGCAACTACTACTCCTGGCACGACAACACTGACGCCAACGGTGACGGCATAGCGGACAACCCAATAAAGGTAGCAACCGACAACTCATACGACCCACCCCGCGGCATCTACGACAACTATCCCATAGCAGACCCCATCATACTAAGGATGTGCGGTGCCCCTCTCCCAGAAAACATCACTGGCGGGGGAAGTGGCGCAGGAGCAGGTGGTGGTACTGGTGGTGAGGGCGGAAGCGGAGGC
>JALTXS010000140.1 GCA_027048265.1 Desulfurococcales archaeon | reverse complement strand
AGCTGACGGGCCAGGACCTCGCCGCCTATGGCTACGATCTTGCGGGAAAGCCCCTGTTACCCGACCTGCTCGAGGAGATACTTTCCCGCGTAGAGGGGGACTATAGGATTAGACTCGGCATGATGACACCGGAGCTCTTCAGGAAGGTCATGGACAGGCTGCTCCCCCTCATGAAGGACCCCCGAGTGTACAAGTTCCTCCACCTCCCCGTGCAGTCGGGGGACAACCGAGTGCTCAGGATAATGAACCGGAGGTACACTGTGGAGGAGTATGAGGAAATGGTGGCCCAGGCAAGGGGGGAGGTAGAGGACCTATATCTTGCAACCGACATAATAGTGGGCCACCCGGGCGAGGACGAGGAGGCCTTCCAGAACACCGTTGAGCTTGTCGAGAGACTGCGCTTCGAGCGCATACACCTTGCACAGTACACCCCCCGACCCTTCACGCGCTCCGCGAGGCTACCCCAGGTCCCGGAGCCCGTGAAGAAGGAGAGGAGCCGACGGCTGATGGAGGTCTACGCGCGCATAGGGCTTGAGTACAACAGAGGCTATGTGGGCCGCCTTCTAACAGCTGTTGTGGTGGAGGAGGGGGTCCTTGGGAGGGACAGCCTCACAGCCAGGCTGGACAACTACAACAGCGTCGTAATTGGAAGGAAGGAGGGGGTCGGTCTGGGAAGCAGGGTTAGGGTGAGGATCGTTGATGCCACCTTCTTTGACCTGAGGGGCGAGGTAGTAGAGGTGCTGGGGGATGATGATAGTGGAGAGGGCGAACCCATCATGGCTTGGGCACGACCAGCACGTGCACGGGGCTTCTCTTGAGGATGATGTCGGATACCGAGCCCTGGAAAACTCTATGCTCCCCGGGGTCCCTATCCATGCACTCGTCGTTGCCTATCATGAGGAGGTCGGGCCGCGTCTTCTCTACCCACTCTAGGATAACCCTGTAGGGCCTGCCCTTTTCCACCACGAGGCGGGGCTCTCCCAGGTTGTAGGCTAGAGTCTTGTTCCCCAAGACCTCCCTGGCCCGGGCGTCGTCACCTTGCTCGACGACGTGCAGCACGGTTATGTTGGCGCCTGTCTTCTCGTGGAGGAACTGCGCGTGGGCTAGCAGGGTCTGGTCAAGCTCCTCGTCTGCGAAGGACAGGGCGAGTAGTATTTTGGTCACGTGGCGTTCCCCGAAACGTGTCTTTATAACGAGGAGGGGGGTTGCACAGGTGTTTGCGTATTCCTCTACCGTGCTCCCGAGGAGTTTTATCTTGAAGAACCCCTGTCCACGGTCGGTCATTATGGTTAGGCCGACGCCCAGCTCCTTAGCAGTATCTGCTATAACCCTTGCCACGTGCCCGGTTTTGACCGGGAGTACTTCTACCCCAAGCCCCGTTTCCCTAAGCTCCTTCGCGACCTTCTCGAGTCTCTTAGCAGCCTCTTTGCCGTGCTCTTCGACGAGCCGGTGGGGGTCGTAGCCGGCTATCACGTGTTCGAGGAGGCTTTGGTCAAGGACGTGGAGTAGGTAGGCCCTCCTGACCCCCATAGCCTTGTACATTTCCGCGTAGTGGACGACCCTATGGGCCTCCTTTGATAGGTCTAGTGGAAGGAGGGCCTTCTCGTAGCTTGGATTCCCGGTCAAAGCTTGAGCACCTCCACGAGTACGAAGTACACCATGAGGAGGACCAGGCCTATGGGGACACCCACCCGGGCCCACTCCTTGCTCTTTATCCCCAGCCTTCCCGCCAGCACGATGTTGGGGACGTTGCCGGGTATCAGCATGCCCCCGGATATGAGGAGTGACATTAGGGCACTCTTTATCTGGAGGAGGTCTAGGAAGGGAGCTATCTCCGCCGCAGTCAGCGTCGCGTTGTCCAGCACCGCCGAGACCATGTTGATCCAGTAGAGGGCCCATCCGGGCAGCTTAGAGAGGTACCAGTAGATGAGGGGCGTGAAGCTAGCACCCAGCATCTCCAGCGCTGCCACGAAAAGGTAGACCTTAACCGCCCTCTCCACCACCATTCGGAGGCTCTGGCCCCCCGCCTCGGGCGCCGTCTTACCAGCAAGGCTTGGATCGGGGGCGTACTTCCTCATCTTGTACCATGCATAGATCCCTAAGACGATAACCCCGGGTATTACCAGGTGGCCTATTATCCTGAACAGGAATGTGAAGTCAGCGTAGTAGGGCGGCCCGCTCAGCTTAGAGACTGCTATCGTTGAAAGGGGCTCACCCACGGGCGTTAAGGCAGCCCCTAGGCCCACTGCGAAAGCGGCTATTACGGCCAGTTCTATTTTCTGCTCCCTCTTCAGGGGGAGGGCGCTTATTATCTCGGAGAGTATCACAGCCGTGACTATGACTGAGATTATGCTAGATACAAGGCCCAGTGTGACCACTATGATGAAGGCAAAGAGGGGGAAGCCTATCTTGAAAAGGAGCCTGTTTATCCCCCTGTACACCCTGTCCCCCATGAAGTAGAAGAACAGTCCCGCTATGAGGACCACTTGTGTTATCCCTATGGGCATGCCACCTATCATGACGGGGGTTCTCGACGCTAGCTTGAAGATCTCCTTAATCTCCTCAGCACCAGCGAGGCCCAGCCCATATATAACGCCAACCGCCACGAGTCCCATGGCGAAGAAAAAATACTCAAGGTTCTCCTCAACAACCCTCACCTTGAAGGGGAGGACGAGGATGAGGACAAGGATCGTGGAGAGGGCCAGGGTAACCCCCATTACAGGTTCTTCGGGAACGGGTATGATTGCGGCCATATCCCGTTAGAACACCCCCACTACCCGCTGCCACGGGGGGCGCACGGGTGTTCTTTTGCACACCGTGGCAATAATAATGTGACGACACCCTGGGGACTAGAGTGCCAGGTAGAGTATGGCGCTCACAGCCACCATGGCGAACCAGGTGGGAGGGCTGGCCCTCAGTATCTTGGCCCCGTCCAGGGGGCCCAGGGGGATTAGGTTGAAGAGGGCGAGCCAGCTGTTGATTACCGCGAAGACGTAGAGGAAGGGGTGGAAGAACCCCGTTTTGAGGAGTAGGAAGGCTAGCAGGGCCATCACAATGTTTGTGGCGGGCCCCGAGGCGCTTATCCTAAGGCTCTCCCGGGGCCCTATTAGGACCCCCCAGCAACTTATACCCACGTACCCGGGGGCGAGGAAGGCTATGGGTAGTAGAGTGGATACAAGGGTCAGGGCATATCCGAAGGGGTCCAGCATGAACCGGCTGGCGCACCCCAGGCCACGCGCGGTCTGGCGATGCGCCATCTCGTGGACGATGAACCCAATAAGAACACTCACAATGCCGTAGACCCCGAACTTAGGCGAAAGCGCCAGTGAGACCCCCAGCATTGCGGCCGCTAGCGCCCTCGCCTCGGTCCTGTTGAGCTCCCGGAAGAGCTCCACCAACACGGGCAAGCTCAACGCTGACCATCCTCCCCTGCCCAGGGGTCTAAGCGGGGGCTTCTAATAAACGTATTCATCAAGCATTCTCTGTCCCAGGAACCTCCCCAGGCTCCTCATCACCCGCTCCACGTGGGGACCGGGGGAGAGCCATTCCCTCACCTTGGCTATCACTTCCTCTAAATCAACAGGCCTCTGGGGCCGGGTCTCAAGGGCCCTTCTCACGGTCTCCCTTATGTGCCAGTTGCCCAAGGGCACTATGTAGCCGGGTAGGATCTCCCTCAGTATGACGACCGCGGCTTTACGACTCCTCCGGTAAAGGTGCTCCACCACGGGAAGCCGGGCCGCGGAGTAGCCTCCGTCGGGGGGCCTTATAACCCCATGGGGGTTCTCCCCGGCCTCGAAGACAAGGGGTTGCGAGGCTCCGGGGGTCCAGACTCCCCTGGGGTGCCAAACCTCCACCCAGAGCCCCCTGTAGCCTCCAGGGAGCAGTATTACCAGGAACCTGTTGTACAGGTACTCCGCCTGGTATAGCTCAGGGGAGCCCAGTGGGCTGAACCTGTTCACCACCCTCAGGAGGCTCTGAGCGAGCATGTCGTCAACAGCGGTTATGGCCCACCTAGTCGGCACGAGGCGGCGTTTCCTGCTCTTCCCCAGGAAGCCGAGGCTCAGGGCCCTCACAATTGTGTAGACGTCAAGGCCCCTCGCATGGGCCTCAACCACAGCGTCCCTGGCCCTTAGGTCGTCCCACACGAGCCTCTCGAGCACACGGGGGAGCCGGGGGTTGTCCTCTAACCGGGCCTCCCTCATCCGGGCCGTGGGGCCTAGGGGCTTGTTGACATCGTCGAATACAAGGTTGGGCCGGGGGGGCTTCTCGAGGGACATGCTTGTTGCCACTGGTTTCTCGCTTAGGGCTGCGAGGCCATACTCCTTCTCATAGAGCCTCCACGGGTCGCTGGCCTCGACCCGGGCGACGCCCGAGACCATGTAGGAGCGCAGGCGCACTATGTCGCCCAGCCCCAGCTTGCCCCACCAGCCGCGGGGGTCGTCGTACTCCCTTGCCCTGTCCCCCTCGACGCCGGGGGGGACCTGGAGGAGGACGGGGACCCGGGGATAGCCCCTCTCACCCACAAGAAGGCTGGGTGGGGTGGCGCCCTCCACGAACCTCCTGGGGGCTACGCTGAGGTAGGAGCGGAGGGCGGAGCGGTGCTTCTCAAGGAGGGGGCACTGGGGGAGGCCGCATAGCAGCTTGTATCCCTTGCACCTTATACACAACTCCGCGGGTATGGGCACGGCGCTCTCCCCATGCTTCACCCGGACAAGACTACTCTAGTATCTGGAGGCCCCTCTCCTCCAGGGCCTGCATTAGGCTCTCATCCCTCTCGGTATAGAGCTTGAGAAGCACCATGTCTCCCCGGTGGAGGACCGTGTTGGGGGGAGGGAGGGGGATCCAGTTGCCCTCCCTCGTCTTGACCGCAACGACATGGGCTCCAATGTCGTCTAGCTTCGCCTCCTCTATGGTTTTCCCATCGAGGCCCTCTTCCACCAGGGTCTTGACAATGACCTCATTGCTCTCCTCCTCGACCATCTGGACTATCTCGGGTATGGGTATCTCTGAGAGGACCAGGCTCGCCATCTGGGCGGCTGCGTCTGTTATCTTCTCCAGGCTCGTGAACATGACGGTCAGGGCTATCTTCTCGTTGGCCGTCAGGCTCTGGGCCTGGCTCAGGAGCTTCATTAGGCTGAGGTACTTGGAGTCAGCCTCCTCCTCGAGCTCCAGCACCTCTAGGGCCGAGCCCTTGTCGTTGTACACCACGGAGTGGAAGGCCAGGTCCAGGGCCACGTCGGCCATGTTCTTCATCCACGAGGCCCTGCCGAGTGACTTCCTGGAAGCCTCGTCCAAGCCCTCCATCGAGAGGCTGGGGACCTGTATGGTGTCTCCCAGCTCCTCTGCTATCAGGCGGAGGGCCTCCTCGGTGCCCCTGAGTATCAGCTCGTCCCCGGGGCGTATCTCCTGGTCGAGCGGGGGGTCGATTATCACCGTCTGGTTCCTCACAATGGCGACCACGTCAGCGTGCCGGGGGTAGCTCGAAACCTGGGCGACGGTGAGGGGGTTGTTGGGTTTCCTCACCTTGACTCGAGCGACCCACTCCTCGCTACCTAGTATGGCGGGGGCGAGGGCCCTCAGGCCCTCGTACATCTCAATAGCGATGTAAGCTATGTCACCCGCCGCGTCGCTCACATCGTCTAGTGCGTTGGCTATCCGCACTATGCTCAGCAGGCTCTCCGAGTCCTCGGGGGTCCGTGCGGCCATCATGGTCTGCATGACGGTGAGGGCCCACTTGGCGTCTATCTCGTTCTCCAGCTTCATGACCCGGTAGGCCATCATCTTGTCCGCGTAGAGCACACTATAGTATGCCAGGTCCAGGGTGAGGCTGACGGTGTTCTTTATCTCCCGCAGAAGGCTCCTCACAGGGAGGGGTTTGTACTCTATCCTCTGGGGTTTTATTACGGGCAACCTTTCCAACTCCACCCTCTGTGAATGGGGGCCGGGAGCTTGGACCACGTTTGTATTTTTAGAGGGCCTGCCTTTATAACTTAAGCACAGAGCCCGTAAGAGGGGCGAGAGGGCGTGGCGCAGCCCGTGATCGTGAGGATAGCCATATACCCGATAAAGAGCCTGGACCCAGTTGAGCTCCACGAGGTCTCCATCTTGGAGTCGGGGAGACTGTGGATGGACCGGGAGTTCGCCCTGTTCGACGAGAAGAGCAGGGTCGTGAATGGAAAGAGGGAGTCTAGGATACACAAGGCGAGGGCCTACTACAACCTAGACCGCATGGAGGTGACGCTGAGCGCCTGCGGCTTGGAGGAGGAGACCTACAGCCTGGAGAAGGAGACGGGGGAGATAGCAAGGTGGTTCACAAGGTTCCTAGGATACCCTGTGGAGCTTCGGAGGAACTCGGAGGAGGGGTTCCCCGACGACCTCGAGGCTAATGGACCTACCGTGATAAGCACGGGGACCCTCGTTGAGGTGACTAGGTGGTTCCCCGGACTCAGCCTAGGAGAGGCACGCCTACGCTTTCGAGCCAACCTAGAGGTGGGGGCCCTAGAGCCCTTCTGGGAGGAGAGGCTATTGGGGGAGGAGGGGCCCCAGGGGCTTCTCAGGATCGGGGAGGGAGTGTACCTGGAGCCACGGGGGGTCTCGAGAAGATGTGTGGTTCCAAGCAGGCACCCCTGCACAGGGAGGGTTATGATAGGCTTTCAGAAGAGGTTTGTTGAGATGAGGTCCCGAAACCCCCCTCCCAGAGCTGGGGGTAACCTATACAGGCTGGCGCTCAACACGGTGGTGGCCAGGGGTGCGGGGAGGGTGATTAAGCTGATGGACCCGGTTGAAGTAGTCAGTGGTTAATTAGGAAAGAAGGAAAGACTGTACCCAACAGTCCAATCTCGCCGCTCCTGGAAGGCGATTAGGTGGCCCTAATATATCTTGAACCTGAGGATACCTGCCACGCCCCCGAAGGCGCTCTGAAGCCAGCTTCCCTCGGGCATGGTTGAGGGCAGGGTCACGACCTTTGCACCCGTGTCCTCTGCTAGCTTTCGAAGCTCCTCAAACCGGGGATGATCCTCCACTATTATCAGCGTGCCCAGGGCTCCCATCTCAGCCGCGGTCCTTACCTCATCCTCCCCGAATACTGCGAGCCCGTCGTCCTTGGCCATGTGGGTTTTGAGTTCCTCTACTTTCTTCACCGCCTCTATGTAGCGGTGCCCCTGTATGGCCTCCTCGGCCTTCATAACGAGCTCTCTGAGACCCGCGTCGCCCTGGTAGCTGACGTCCACGAGGGTTCCCAGGAGCTTTTTCTTAAGTCTTGTGTCGAGATAGTCTCCCTTTACGAAGTCCTTCTTACTGTACCCTGGTCCCCCTACGATTATGCCCTTGAGCCTCCCCTGCTCCAGGAGGGGGAGGAAGGCCTCCTTGGCCCTCTCAGCCACGCTCTTGTAGAAATCCTCCACCATTTGCTCTATTATGCGGTCGTACCTCCTCTGGCTCTGGCCACCCTTGTGGTGCTTTCCGGGTATGTAGCTCATGAAGTTGTCCACCAGTTCTATGTGGGCGCCCTTAAGGAGGCCTATGGTTGCCTCGTCCCTCTCCACCAGTATCAGGCCGTATACGTCCTTCTCCTCCAGCATGTCCTCCAGGAACTCGGTGTGGAACCATTTGTCGGTCCGGTAGAAGTACACTGGCACGGGTTCGGGGGGCGAGAACATTAGGCAGATTTCCCGGCCGTCCTCCATGCTCTTCCCACAGAATATCGCAAGGCCGTTCTCTGGGGTCTTGGGAAGCCCCACAAGTCGGTCTATCGCCATCCCCAGGGCCGTCTGGACGGCGTCCTTGGTTCGCTTGAGCTTAATGTTGTCAGTTATGCTAAGCTCCTGCCTCAGCATGGAGACCACGTCGCTTATGGGCCGCCCCGGGGGAATATAGAGGGTCAGAAGCGTCGTTGCGGGGGCCCTCCACTTCTTGAGCTCCCTGACAATCTCCTTAAGCTGGTTCTTGTCAACCTTCAGCCGATCGAGCTTCTCTGCCACTGTTTTCGACATTTTGACACTCCCTCGCGGGCCTTCATAATCACAATGCTTCCATGTGCCGGGGTATTGTCTTGGGTTGTATAGCTAAAATGGGTTCCGGAAAATAAGAGTTGGGGTTATTATCAGAGCGGTATTTGCTGAACGCTTATAAAGAACGCGGAGATAGGGTTCTGTTGGCGAATAAGGGGATCGAGGGAAGACGGTTGACAGGACTACGGCTGGCCCGCAGGAAGGGGGAGCTGACCCTAGGCAGGCTGATGATATATGCGCTCGTAGTCTGGGCCATTGTCTCCGTGGCCATGGCGTTTGCGGAGGAGTCCCCTATAGAGTCCACTCTTGCCCCAGGCACCCAGCAGCAGGCGGGAACGGGGGAAAGAACGGGGCGGTGGATTGTTATAAATGGTAGTAATCCCTTCATGGTCTACGATTACCTTGACGAGCAAAACCCTACGCTGATATACTTTGGGCAAAAGAACTGTCCCGGATGCAAGGTCATAGAGCCTGTCATAAGACAGGTATACGCCGAGACCCCCTGGCTCACCGTGGTGAACGTGAGGCTCGACGAGCTGTTCTACAACAACATGCTAGACACCCTGGACATGATGGGCAAGCTCAACATAAGGGGCACCCCCACCCTCCTCATGGTGAGGGAGGGGAAGGTTACGGGCTTCCAAGAGGGCCTCTTCAAGGCCGATGACCAAAAGGAGGCTCTCCTGAAGTTCATCCGGGGCGAGTACAGGGGAGAGAGACTGGGGGCTACTAGCATAGAGCCCGGCTCAGCGGGAGGCTCCCCCGTTAACCAGCTGGCGAAGAATGTGCCCATAGCCCTCCTCCTGGGCCTGCTAGCCGCATTCAGCCCCTGCAGCGTCCCCATGCTCACCGCGTATAGTAGCATCGTATCGAGGAACCGGAGGACCCTGAGCCTGGGCACCTTCGCGATACTGCTTGGCTTCACGGGTTTCGCGGGCCTGGGCCTGTTCGTGGTCTCAACACTCTCCCGCAGGGTCGTGGGCTTCGACGTGTACACGCTTATACTCATCTACATGGCCAGCTTCGTGGCCCTATGGGGTCTCTACAACATCAGGGGAAGGGAACCCGTGTTCAGGATAAACTCGAAGTACACCGTCCTGCTACCGGCTCTGGGGCTCCAGTGTAGCCTGCCCTTCCTACTCACGGCGCTCAGCTTGGGGTCCCGGGATCCCTACTCGGCGGTGGGCTCCGCTATTGCCTTTAGCCTGGGGTTTGTTCTCCCCTACGCTGGCCTCTCGGGGGCCATAGCGAGGATTATAAGCGGGGCCAAGGCCTCGGGCAGGTACGACGCCCTGCTCAGGATGCAGGGTGCCGTGATGTTGGTTCTGGCGGCATACCTTTACTACGACGCTTACAAGCTGGGCCTGTTCTAGATATTCGCAGGGACACCTTGTACGGTCGGGTGCTACCGCTTATGGGTATAATTGGCAGAACTGCCGGGCGACCGGGGGGAGGGAAGGATAGAACTGTAGTGCTCCGCTCCTCCCCTCAGGGTGCAGGCGGGGTCCTTGGGGCGCTTTTTGTCCTAGGAAAACCCCGTGTCTCCCTCTTGCTGTTCATAACCGCCTTCACGGTCTTCATCTACGCCTCCCTAACGCGGGGTAGGGGTATTGGTGCCAGCGACCTTCTTGTCTTCGTGGTAGCAGGTATGCTCGCCCCTATGGGGGCTAATTCTGTTAACAACTACCTAGATAGGGACATTGATCCCCTGATGGAGAGGACCAGGGGCAGGCCCCTTGCTTCGGGGCTTCTGGAGCCCTGGGTGGCCCTGGTCTTCGGTTTCTCTCTTTTCGCATTATCGGGGCTTCTCTACGCGGTCTGGTTCGGCCCTCTTCCAGCTGTCCTGGCCATTGCTGGGGGCCTGTACTATATCTTTGTCTATACGGTTTTGCTCAAGAGGAGGACGCCGTGGAGCACCGTTGTGGGGGGGATAGCGGGGAGCTTCCCTCCGCTGGTGGGATGGGCTGCCGCCACGAACTCTGTGGGGCTGACGGGGCTGCTTCTTGCTCTGGTTATATTCTTTTGGAACCCCCCGCATTTCTGGGCTCTCGCCATGCATCTCCGCAGGGACTATGAGAGGGCGGGTCTGCCCATGATGCCCATTGTTGCAGGGGCGAGGGTGAGCTTCGTCTATATGGTGCTGTTTACGGCTTTAACCATAGGTACTATGGTCGCTGTAGCAATGGTGGAGGGAAGTCTTATTGTGACCGGGGGTGCGTTTATAGCGGCGCTCCTTATGGCCAGGGCCATGTACGTGGTCTGGAAGCGGGGCGAGGAGGGGGCTTTGCGGGCCTTCAAGTTATCCAATCCCGCTTTGGGGCTTTTCTTCCTCTCCCTTGTCGCCGAGGCACTTGTGTGAATCTCCCCGGAGCTCGATTATCCTTACTTTTACGAAACCGGAGACCCACCTGCTTATGGCCAGAGTGCGCTCCCCTATCCTCACCACCACGGGGTATCCTAGCAGCCCCCTTCGGTTGAGCACCACCTTGACGCGGGTGCCAGGGGCCAGGCCCAGGTTCAGGGCCCTTTCAACAGCCGTGGGCTCTCCCCTGACCTCCTCCACGGAGGCGGTTGTGCACTCGGGGGCTTCGGAGAGACTAACCAGGTGCCCCATTTCATGCACCTCCCTGGGGGGAGAATAATGCCCGCTTCATGTTCTAGCGAACCGTTGTAGGCGGATTACAGAGTCTCCTAAGGGGGCAGCCATCGCAGCTAGGGCAACGAGGTCGGTGGACGAGGGCTTCTCCCTCTGGTATCCCGTGGGCTTTTAGAAGGGCCTTGACGAGGGCGTTTCGGTCATAACTGACCTGTGCCTTCATGACTGTCACCCAACTATGGCGGCTAGTATCTTGTAGGAAGCTATCGAAACCGCTATAGCCACGCCGATGCTGTAGAGGGCATAGAGGGCCACTAGCCTAGGCCTGCTGGTAACCGTTATCATAGAGGAGAGAGTCGCTATGCAGGGGAAGTATAGGGTTATCATGAGCAGGTAGGCGAAGGCCTGGACACTGCTGAGCCCCAGCTCCCTCAGGGCCCCCACGACGTTCTCGCTGCTCATGCTTGTGGACACGGCTATCGCGGCGAGAACCCCTTCCTTGGCTACAAGGCCGTCGAGAAGGGCAATGCCTAGTATCCGCGCGTTCCTGTCGTCTATTTCGAGGGGCTTCAGAATGCCTCCCACAACGCCCCCTATTCTCCAGCCGAAGCTCTCCTCTATGTCCTCCGCCAGCCCCTGCGGGCCGGTTGAGAGAAGCAGCCAGGTGACCAGGGCTAGTAGGAAGACAATGGTGCCCGCCTTCCTCAGGAAGTGGATAGTGTTGTCGCGGACGTACCACCACACCACACGCCAGTGGGGGGCATGCACGTCGGGGACCTCTAGGAGGAAGGGGAGCCTAACAGGCACCCTCCCCCCAGTGGTTCTGCTCACTATGATGCCTGCAAGGTAGGAGGTGGCCAGGGCAACGACTATGGCGATAGCGTAGACTGCGAATACCATCAGGGACTGCATGAGAGGCGCGA
>JALTXS010000139.1 GCA_027048265.1 Desulfurococcales archaeon | reverse complement strand
CTAAGGAAGGAGAGCAAGTCTTCTAGAAGGCCTCCCGAGACGATCATTTCTATCAGGTCGTTCTTGCCTGGCTCAGGACCCATATTGTCACCCGTAAGGGGTTGTTTCCCATAGAACAAGGACACTCTCTTAAAAAACGCGTTTGGTAGGCAGGGACCACGTGTTGCGGATGCTCCTCTTAACACAACCACGTCAAGGAGTCAACACCATTATTATTCATAGTACTGGCAAGATTAAAAATTAGTGCAATGACCAAGACATGACTGCAACTCGGCGGTGAGCAGCTGTTGGCAACACCCCAGTGCGAGAAGCTGGTTTACAATGGAGAGCCCTTCCTGGAATGCGTTGAGGGTGAAGGGAGGATAGACATCTACGAGGCCGCTTACCTCCAGAGGAAAAACCGTGTCCAAATAATAGACCCCGACGGCACCCCCCTTGACTGGATAAGCCTGATAATAGAAGCCTCACGTAACGAGCCCCGGAGCTGGGTCATGTTTACCGTCTACCATGACCTGAGGGAAAGGGGCAGAGTCCTCAAACTAGGCCCCCTCCCAAACGCTTTCACGTTGTACAAGTCGGGCGCCCCCAGGGCACTCGTGATAGTACTGGAGGAGACCCACAAGTTCAGAGTGGACGAGATAATAGAGTGGATAGAATACGCCCGCAGACTCTCACGCGAACTCATACTTGCAATAGTCGACAAACATGGGGACGCCTCCTACTACACAGTCGAGAGGTTCCAGCCCCCGAGCCAGACCACACCCCCCGCGGCAGCGCCAGCCCATGGAGCGTGATAGCTTTGGTCAGACTATTCATAGCAATCGACATAGAGGACCCCCTCCTGGTATCAAAGCTCTCTGAGCTTAAACGCACCCTCTTATCGACCAACGCGCCCCTGAAGCCTGTGGAAGACGAGAACATGCACATTACACTACTATTCATCGGTGAGGTACCCGAGGCCGATGTGGAGTCCCTCAAAAACGAGATGGACGAGACCCTGGCCCAAAGTGCATTCACGATAAGGTTGAAGGGCCTAGGAGCATTCCCCAGCCCCTCACGCCCCAGAGTCGTGTGGGTAGGGGTGGAGCAGGGGAGCATCGAGTTACACGAGCTTCACAAGAGGGCCACCACCGCAGCGAGGAGGGCCGGGATAGGCTTTAAGAGCGAGTCCTTCCACCCGCACGTGACGCTCGCTAGGGTCAAGGGGGCACGGAACCTGTCAAGCCTGACGAGAATTATCATCGATATGGGTGAGCTGGAGCTGGGTGAGATGAAGGTGACGGAGGTAAGGCTAAAGAAGAGCACCCTGACGCCCCGGGGGCCAATATATGAGACCCTTCACCGGGTCCCCCTCGTGGATAGCCAGCGATGAGGGTGCGGATGCATGGAGGATAGGATGGAAAAGATCGAGAGAACTGTGCTCGAGGAGATAAGGCCCCGGCGCGAGGACAGGGAGAAGGCCGATAAGGTCTTGGGCTGGGTACTGGGAGAGCTCAACAGGCTCATTGAGGAACAGGGCGTCCCAGCACAGGTCAGGGTCGAGGGAAGTTACGCGAAGGACACATGGCTGAGGACGAGCCCCGAGATAGATGTATTCATCCTACTGGAACCCAGCCTGGGGCGCGAGTTCATTAAAAACAAGTTCTTCCCCCGGCTCCTCGAGTGGTTCAGCAAGTACAATCCCCTGACCCGTTACAGCGAGCACCCCTACCTGGTCCTCCGCAGAGAGGGCATAGAGGTTGAGATAGTCCCCGCCCTCGCGCAGAGAGTCCCAGGCCGCCCCCTTACCCCCGTTGACCGCACCCCCCTCCACACAGAGTATGTCCGCAAAAAGGCCCGTGACCCCCATATGAGGGACCAGATACGCCTAGCCAAACAATTCGCCCGCAATATAGGGGTCTACGGTGCGGAGATTGCCGTGGAGGGCTTCTCAGGATACCTCATAGAGCTCCTAACACTCCACTATGGAGGCTTCAGGCAGCTGGTCAGGGAGGCTTCACGATGGAGACCCCCCGTGATGATTGACCCTGAAAACCACTACAGGGGAGACAGGAGGAAGCTTCTGGAAAAATTCGGGGAAAAACCCATGGTCGTCGTAGACCCAGTGGACCCCGAGAGGAACGTTGCAGCCGCCCTCTCCCTAGACAAAATGGCGGAGATGAGCCTAGCATCAACCCTTTACCTGAGAAGCCCCTCACGCTTCTACTTCTTCCTACCCCCGGTAGACCCCCTGGAGCTGAAAAGGCTCTCCAGCACTATGGAGCCCTACTCTCAGAACGTCCTAGTTGTGAGGATTTCCCTCAAGGAGCCCGAGCCCCCCGACAACCTGTGGGGACAGGTTAAGAGGCTCGCCCGGGCGTTCTCAAGGCACCTGGACCGCGCCGGTTACAGGGTCCTAAGATGCGCGCCCAGGGCGAGCGACTCGGGCGAGAAAGCCCTAATAGCATGCCTCCTTGAAACGCCCATCCTCCCCCACCTCTCACTGGC
>JALTXS010000138.1 GCA_027048265.1 Desulfurococcales archaeon | reverse complement strand
AGCATAAGAGTAGACTAGTCGAGGAGCTCGAGAACAAGGGGGTTAGGGTACTAAAGGTGGAACCCGTAGAAAACACGCGCATACCGATGAAAAGGGCGTTACAATTACTCCTGCGTGAGGGGATATCGTCGGTTTTAGTCGAGGGCGGGGGAAGGCTGCTGTGGAGCCTTCTAAGGGAGAAGCTGATAGACAGGCTCTCAATAACCTATGTGGGGACAGTCTACGGCGCCGGTCCTGTGCTCTTCGATGGCGAGGGCTATGAGGGACCCGAGGCCCCACTCTTCAGACCTGTAAAGGTTCTCCTATGCCCCTGTGGGAGGGAGGTCCATGTAGAACTGGTGCCTCACTACGATAAGAGTTATCTCAGAGGATAACGGCAGCCCTGACCTATTCCAGCCTAGACGGACTCCACATTCCCACTGTGGGTAACTGTTATAGGCAACAACCTTCCAGGGATTAAACAGCATTGCAAAGAGGAAGGCCAATAATCATAGGGTGGTCTAGGTGGAGGAGCAAGTTGTCGCGGTCAGGGTCCCCATAGAGGCTTGGCCACGTAGGGGGGATTGGAAAGGGAGGGTCACACGCGTTCTGAGAAAGGATGGAGATGTGGTCAAAGAGGGGGAGGAGATTGCCGAAGTAGAGATAGAGAAAGCGGTGCTGGTCATTGAAGCTCCCGTGGGGGGTAGGATAACCTTTAGAGTATCCGAAGGCGACGAAGTTGGGCCCGAGACGGTTATTGCGGAAATCCACCCCCCTAGGGGCTAGCTCATTGTCCCATGATTGGTCAAGGCGGTGTATGCTATGGAGACGCTCAAGCCGAGGATAAGGGTCAGGGCAGGCAGAGACTATCACCGCGTAAAGGATATGCTCTCGCGCAGGTACCCCGTGGCGACGGTCTGTGAGGAGGCGCTTTGCCCGAACATTTGGGAGTGTTGGAACGAGGGCACTGCCACCTTTATGCTCCTCGGTGACACGTGTACCAGGAACTGCAGGTTCTGTTATGTCAAGACGGGCTCTCCCGGGGGGCTTGTAGACTGGGGGGAACCGATGAAGGTGGCTAATGCTGTTAGAGAAATGAAGCTAGACTACGTGACCATAACGAGCGTCACCAGGGACGACCTCCCCGACGGAGGTGCCGGTATTTTTGCAGAGACTGTTAGGCTGATAAAAAAGCATAGCCCCCAAACCCTGGTCGAGGTGCTTACCCCCGATTTCGACGCCCGTAGGGACCTCCTGGAAACCGTCATAGGCGCGGGGGTAGACGTCTACGGGCATAACATTGAGACGGTCCGCCGCCTAACCCCCATGGTCAGGGACCGCAGGTTCTCATACGAGAGGAGCCTACGCACCCTCCAGCTTGCGAAGGAGATAAGCCCCAACTTAGTCACCAAGTCGAGCATAATACTCGGCATGGGGGAGGAGTGGGATGAAATAATCGAGGCCATGAGGGATCTAAGGTCAGTAGAGGTAGACATACTCGTACTGGGCCAATATCTCAGGCCCAGCCACAGGCAACTGCCTGTGGCTAAACTTTACAAGCCGAGCGAGTTCAAAGAGCTTGAGCGGAAGGGAATTGAGCTGGGATTCGCGTACGTGGTTAGCACCCCCCTGGCTAGGACGAGTTATAAGGCAAAGCAAGCCTACTTCGCCGCCCTTTCCCAGCGCCAAGCTCCAAGACAGGGTGCAGGAGCCTGATGAGCGGGTCCGAGAAAGGCATCCTGAGGGTAATAGTGGACGGGCCCCGGGATCCCCAGTTCAACATGGCGCTTGACGAGGCCCTCTGGCTGGGCATGGGCCCCGGGCAGGAGCCCATATTAAGGCTATACACGTGGAGACCGACTGGCGTGACAGTGGGCCGGGGGCAGAGCATCTCTAAGAGTGTAAACCTAAACGAGGTCTCTAAGAGGGGATGGAAGATAGCACGCCGCCCCACGGGGGGCTTGGCGCTGATACACGCGGAGGGACTCGAGATAACATATAGTGTAGTGTTACCGTCTACACACCCTCTATATGGCGAACCCGTGGGGCGCTCGGCCGCCCTAATAGCGGAGGGCATAAGGATCGCCCTGGAGAACATGGGGATAAGCTCGACCACCCGCATGGAGGCCTCCCCCCGGTTTGGCGAGGGAGGGGAGCTCTGCCTGCTAAACGAGGGCTCCAGCGACATACTTGTCGAGGGGAGAAAGGTAAGCGGAAGCGCACAGGTGAGAGGCCCCCGCTCACTCCTACAGCACGGGACCCTGATGATCGAGGCCGTCTACGAGGACTGGCACGACGTGATAAAAGGCACACCACCTCCACCGGTTCTCGAAAAGAAGTTCGCTGGTCTGAGAAACCTCGGGTATGGGGTTCCCAGCATAGGCTCCATGCTCGATAAAATCGTGGATGGCTTCTCCCAGGCCCTCTCGCTTAAACCAGTGAGGTCGGGCCTTGATTCGAACATCATAGAGAACGCGGAAAAGTTGTACGTAGAGAAGCACTCGCTACGCGACTGGATATTTCTACATACCTGAGAAAACATGACCCGGCCCCTGCTCCCGATTGGGGGCGGGCATGATGAGGGCCATTGGGACAGCTGACCCTGCGCCGGGGGGATGATTGGGAGTTACTCCGCTGAGCCAAACAATAAGTACAAGGACTTTCATAAATACCTAGCCAGCGCTTGGGGGGAGAGCATTGACCTCCAGAGCCTCTTTTCTCGCATCAATGGTACTCTTGTTACTGATACTCGCAGTGCCCTACGCGGTCCCCTCGCTTCAGCCCATGATTGACCCTGTAAACGGCTATGGAGGGATAGGGTTTGACAAGGACCTGCCAACGGGACGTGTTTACTCCCCCCACGGCAGGGCGGTTGTTGTATGGGACGCGCATGGCGTGCCTCACGTGTACGCGGATTCCCCCGAGGCCGCAGCCTTTGCCCTCGGCTACATCCAGGCCAGTCAGAGGCTTTTCCAGATGGACCTGTACCGACGAGTAGCTCTTGGTAACCTGAGCGGACTTGTGGGGGAGGCGGGTATTGACAATGATGTGTTGGTTAACAAGCTTGGTATCCCACAGGCGATAGAGGAGGCCTGGAGAGCTATCGTGGAAGACCCTGACCTTGATGAACTTGAAAAAATACTCCTAGCATTCTCAGATGGCGTAAACATGTACATGGAAAAGGCTCTCGGAGAGGCGAAGCTCCCCCTAGAATACAGGATACTGGGTACAGATCCTCTACCATGGAGGCCCCAGGATAGCGTAGCCCTCGCCAAGCTACTCACACTCATGCTGGCGTGGGACAGGGATGACCTCATCCTGGCCAAGCTTGTGAAGAGAAAGGGAGTAGAGGTTATACAGTGGCTTGACATAGTGGGGAGGAAGCGGAACCTTGCTCACGCTAATTGCAGCGATGCATCCCCTTTCGGCGAGCTCGTGAACATCAGCGGCGAGCTCAGCCTATCAGGTGTCATGTATGACCCGGCAGAAATACCTGACCCCACTAAAGCCCTGGAGGATGGCGCCCTATATGCTACCAAGGGTTTCTCGAACAACTGGGTAGTATCAGCCAAGCTCGGTCCTGAGGGAAAGCCTTTGGTTGCCAACGATCCCCACCTAGCACTTCAGGCGCCACCCATATGGTTCATACAGGAAGTGAGGGCGCCTGGCTGGACGGCTGCAGGTGTGGCGATACCCGGGTCCCCTTTGGTCATTATAGGCAGGACACCCAGCTTAGCCTGGGGGTTCACTAACGTGGGCAGTGACTTCACGGACTTCTACTTCTACAAGTGGGTTAACGAGACCCACTATTTCTACAAGGGAAGGGTACTCAAGGTAGAGGAGGAGCCGCTTGAGCTGAGAGTGTGGAACCCTCTTTCGCGAAAAATGGAGACACGTACACTGGTTATACAGCGAACTGTCCATGGACCCCTTCTGGGTGAGGGTGAGGAACGCTATGCGGTGGCGTTCACCGGTTCCCTTCCTAGCCTTGAGGTCGCCTTCATCTGGGCCCTGAACAGGGTCTCATCTGTAGAGGAGGCCTTGAGAGCACAGGCTCTTTACTTCAGGGCGCCTGTGCAGAACTTAGTAATAGCGGACAGGGAGGGTAACATTGCATACAGTCCCAACGGAGCCTATCCCAACAGGACCAACATAACAGTGATACGCTTCGCCAACGGAGCAGAGTTGGCGAACACGGGCTTCCTCCCCTACAATGGGAGCAGGGGGGAGGGAGAGTGGAGGGGCTTCATACCTTTCAGCCAACTCCCACTGATACTCTCAGGACCAGAGGGCGACATACCATACATAGCAACGGCTAATAGCAAGCCCTGGGAGGGAGAGTGCCTAGCATCGCTCGGGTGGAGTTATCATGACCGGTTCAGGACCCAGCGTATCTACGAGATGCTAGAGGAGCTCTCCAGGGACGGCACCATTAGTGTCACCGACTCCAAGTCAATACAGACAGACATAGTGGACCTGGGCCTGAAAACTGTGATAATGTACATGTTGCGTTTGGTTGGCGAAGAGGTCCCGAAGGACCTAGCAGAGCCCTTGGGTCTTCTCAGGGAGTTTTCTGAAAACCCCCTGATGAAGCCCAACTCGCCAAGGGCCCGTCTAGCCCTGGCATCTGCAATGATATTCCACGATGAGCTTTGGAGCCTCATTTATGGCGAGAGCGCTGACAAGTATTTTTTCAAGGTGGAAATGATGGAGGAACTACTGGACGCCTACCTTAAAGGAGAGGACTGGCCCCACAGGCTACTGGGTAGAGACGTGCGCCAGGTTGCCCTAGAGTCTATCAGGAAGGCCTGGTCGCTCGTCACGGCCTTCTACGAAGAATACAATTCTCCCATAATACTGGGGGTAGAGTCCTTCCGCTACTACAACATAAGAAACCCGGTCGCCCCCCTGGGCTACGATAAGGAACCAGCCGTAGGAGGTCCCTTCACGGTAAAAGTGGCTCCCCCCTCCAGGTTAAACGAGCTAGAAGGAGCCCCTGTGGAGGTCGGGCCCAGCGTCGAAATCATCAGCCCCCTATCTGACAACCTAATACTACTTTCACTTCCCGGGGGCCAGTCGTCCAACCCCCTTAGCCCCCACTATCAGGACCTTTACAAGATGTGGACCAAGGGACTCTACATAGGTATAGACCTAGAAGAGGACCTCAGGGGCAGAGGGTTCCCCACAATGGTGTTCGGGGAAGGAGGTGACTAGGCGTGGAGGACTTTTCGAAGAGGATCCTGGCACTGTTTTCCATTGCGCTTACCGGGGCTCTGGCTTATGGGGTCCTCCTGTACGTTACACGCCTTCCTCTGAGCCTTACCATAGCTCCAGTCGCCACGGGGTCCATAATAGGGCTCCTATCTACACGCATCCCCGGGCTTGGTGGCCGAGGCATTATTCTCGCGGGCCTGATAGCGGGCGTCATCGGAGCCCTGGCAATTCCGCTAGGCCTTGGCTCTCTGGATCTCCACCTCCTTGTAGCGGGGGAATACCTTACCACGCCCATAGCGTCGGCTTTGCAGGCATACCATGGCATAACGACAGCGCTTGCCGCGTACATTGTGGCTAGACTTGCGTTAAGGACGAGGGAACCAGCGAGTTCTTCTCCTGTAAATAAGGACAAGCTTGACGAAGAAGAGTACCAAGGCACCTGAAAGCAATAGCCCCAGCAACCCCCTAGCCCCGGGCAGGGAGAGAGCATCAGTCCACCTTTCCTTAACTCTATCGTTTACACCAAGTTGAACAAAGAGGGGTGTGTCGACAAGCCTCCACTCGTTGTCATGCTCCCAAATTCTGGCTAGGCCCTCTCTGACCAGGAGGAGGTTAACATTAACCCAGTGAGTATCATTCCAGGGGGCAAGAACTATCGCCACCACGCGCCCGTACCTGTCTGTAATGCCGCGGTCGTCTATGTCCAGGGCAACAGTCTTCTCGTATACAAGTTCCCCAAGGCGCTCCATGGCCTCGAGGGCTCCTGGCTCCCTCTCAGGTCTCAGTTCGGGCGCGTTTACATCGGCGAGCCTGACCTTCAATTCAGGTCCTAACCCAGCGAATTTTTCCGATATTTCAACCAGTTTGCACCAGAGCGTGTCACCGTCAACAACCCTGTACACGTAGCATAGGGCGTCAACCTCTAGTGCATGTGTCCGGGAGGCGCTGGAAGTGTAAGATATCTGCGCTAGTAAGAGTATGGCTAACACTATTAAAGCAGTATTCGCATATAGCTTCTTCATCTCCATTATACGGGCCCCCAGCCTTACTTCGCCAGAAGAATGCGTGAAACCGCCCAAGCCCATCCAAGCGGGGCGGGATAGGGTGAGGGGTAATAGCTGAACTTTACACTATGGTCCCTACCATGGAGCCCTCCACTGCCACGAATACCTATTATCACAGCAGTTCTACACAGGGAGAGGAAGCTCCAGTCAATAGGCGCGTCACCCAGGCATATACTCTGACCCAGAACACCCCCTGGATACATATGACGCAGACCTTCTTCCAATAGAAGCAGGGCCCGACCCTTCCCTATACCTTTACCAACATGGACATGCCGGGCCCCCGCGATAGCGTCCAGGCCCAGCCTCGAGGCCCCCTTAACGATTTTCCTCACACAGGACCGATCCCCTGGTATGAGGACCTCGTCATACTTTCTTACAATGGCCTTGCTTGCATGTTCTAGGGGGATCCCCATTTCATCAACAAGCTCTCCCGGCGACGCCTGTGATACTCTGAGAACCCTTTCCCCGCACCCGCTTATTTTAATCAGCTTGTCTATTTTATCGGAGAGCTCCTCTAAGGGGGTAGCCAGGGGATATTCAACAATATCTCCCAAACCGGTTGGCCTATACCCTCTCCGGAGAACCAGGAGTCCCTGGGTCGCGTGGATTGCTCCCCCCATCTCGCTGACAGCTACGAAGCCTCTCCGGGGCAGCTTTGCTAGGGTCGTTTTCCTGCTTAGCAGTGCTATCTCGCCCAGAGTCTTGCTGGTAACGGGTATTACCGGGATACCCAGACTATGTAGCTCGCTGAGGAGGGGTCTTAGCGGCTCCATGTTAAGGTCCTTGCCAAGCATGGTCCCATCTAGGTCGGTGAAAATAACTGTCCTCCCCACGTCAACGCTCATGGCACCTTCTACCCGAGTACTGTGTAGAGCTCGCTATTGGATTCGAAGGCCTTGACTATCCTTGCGGGCCAGGTCTCTCCCGGAGGAGGGTATATCATCATGGAGGGGACGTCCTGGAGTCCTGCTTCAGTGACCTTCTCCTTTATAGCTTCCCTCAAGTCCTCGGTGGCTAGCTTCGACCAGTATATGCTCGCCAGGCTTACCCCTATCATTTTAGCAATGTGTTCCTCGCCCCTCTCGCTGTGTATGTGGGGACTGAGTGTCTCCACCTGGAGGACCTCGACCGCCCCCTCAAGGTCGTCGCATGGAGGCTCAAGCGATAGCCAGCACCGTTCTAGGAGACTCACCAGCTGGTAGGGCTCCACAGCGTATCCACCCGCCCAGGGCATTCTGACGGCGAGTTTTGTCGTCAGAGCGTGCTCGCCGCTGTTGGCCGTCTCCACTATTATTGTCTCAAGACCCCTCCTCCTGCTAATGGCGGTGTTGAGGTACTCGTTTGTAACTGTGGAGACCCGTCCCCTTTTCCTTAGGTAGGGTATTTCGCTCGACTCGAGCTTGCCCTTGTAGGGCCACTTGAGCCTGACCATGGAGAGCTCGCTTTCAACAGCCAGGAACCCCGCGTAATATGTGAGACTGTATTCCAGGACGCTGCCGGGGCTAAAGTTATCGCTATCTATAAACCCGAGGTAGTCCAAGCCCATACTGTATGCGAGGAGGGCGCCGAGGAGCATGCCCTCCCCTTTCCCATACCTGACGAGGCCATCGTCTCCCAAAAGAGGCTCGAGAGGGGTCCCCTTTAACGCCTCTCCCCATGCGGGGTCCCTCTGCCAGGTGGCGATAATCCTCTTACCCGTCCTCCTATGTATTTCCGACAACATGTCTACCTCGTCCCTGTAAACGTCGGTCGGCTCCCTACGGGAGGCCGACACCACTATCACAGTCGAGGGATGGGGAATCGCCTGTACAACGCCTCTTAGCTTGATGAGCTCCTCGTCCTTAACGGGGACAACAATGGCAGTTCTGAGAGCGGTGTCAGCCAACATGGCGTGACTGTAGACGAGCGTATTGGGGTCCGAGTCGGCACCAGTCCCATCGAGTTCAAGTACCTTTACGGGCCTGTATATCCTAAGTCTCCCGTAGCTTTCAAACTCTCCCGGCCTCTCAATAATCAAGACATGCACCCCACAGCAAGTCATAAGCGTAACACGGCCATCCGGGGGCCAGCCACCCCGCCAGACGGGGAAATTAGAAAACACACAGTTCTCTGAGAGACCAGTTTAGAGGATAACAGCCATTAGGCAAGCATGAGGCATGTTAGTACTTGGGATAGGGGACTCATATCATTTTCTCTAAACAGGGTGAAAGCAGTTGGACAAGCTGTCCCTCCTCAAGACCCTCTTGCTCCTAATTCCCCCAGGCCGTGTTGTGACTTACGGAGACATGGCCCGCGTCCTCGGAACCAGCCCACGGGCAGTGGGGAGGCTTGTGGCTATGAATGATGAGGCCCCCGTGGTTCCATGTCACAGGGTTGTGGGGTCACGGGGCGAGCTGGTGGGATACTCGGGTCCCGGAGGAGTTGAGTTCAAGAGAAGGCTACTGGAGTTAGAAGGGGTCTCGTTTGACGAGAGGGGTCGGGTAAGGAGAGAGCATATAATGAGCCTGTCGGAGGAGCTCCTGTAGAGCTCACAGTATTTTCATGACCCGTAGAAGTCCATAGACCCTTTCAGCAAGCTCGGCTAATGTGTAGTCAATCTCGCTCCCCGGCGCCACCTCGTATATGGGCCTCCCCTCGTCATGTGCCCTCCTTATAGCCGGATCCAGGGGTATCCTCGCCAGAACCTCTATATCGTATTCCCTGGCAAGCTTATCAGCAGTGCTCTCGCCCAGCACCTCTACCTTCTCTCCATTGCAGTTCACATAACTCATGTTCTCCACTAGACCCATTATCGGCAACTGCATCTTCTGGGCAAAGACTATAGCTTTTCTCACAACGCTCTCAGCGATCTGGCCCGGTGATGACACTATTATAGCGAACCGCGGTGGCGGGATAACCTGGGCGATAGTTATTACTTCGTCTCCCGTCCCCGGGGGGAGGTCATAGACCATTACGTCCAGGTCCCCCCACCGCGTGTTAGAAAGCGTGTCAACGATGAACCGTGTCCGTAGGGCTCCTTCCCAAAGCAGTGGTGTTTCTCCCTCTGGTAGGAATGGCTCTATGCTCATGAACTTTATGCCATAACGGGACTCGAGCGGGAGCAGCTCCTTGGTCTTCTCCACGACCAGGACCTCGGCGTTCCTCTCCCCCAGTACGAATGGGACGGCTGCCCCCGTCTCGTCGGCGTCGAAAAGACCAACCTTCAGCCCCTTCCTAGCTAGGTAGAGGGCGAGGCTTGTGGCGATAAATGTCTTGCCAACACCTCCCTTGCCGCTCAAGACTATGAGGTGTGCCTTGAACCTGCTTAGCTTCTCATGGGCCCTTTGGAAGAGCACCTCTATCCCAGGACCTCCCCTGGTAGAGGGGGCTCCCCCAGCGCCTCCAGCCCCCTTCTTGGGCACCTGTAGTCTTAGCGAGGGTTTTGACGACAAGACGCCCACCGGTAGTGGTGCCGCTGTTAAAATATAGACCGTCTGCGTGGGTAAAGTGTTTAGTGTAATGGTGACAGGCTGTGGTCAAGAGCGTTAGGCTGGAGGACTATGACGAGGTTAGGAAGAACCCGAGGATACGACCCGGAAGGCCATTTAGGTTCAAATGTATAAGGTGTGACGTATGCTGTGGGACGGGGCCTAACGTTCACCTCTCCGTGTTCGACGTGGTGAGGATGGCCCGTTATCTTGATGTGGATGTTGTGACGTTTCTCCATGTTTACACTAACCTGATAATAGCGGCCCACATCCCCCACATTGGCCTTGCGGGTGACGTGAACGGGCGTTGTGTTTTTCTGGGATTCAATGGCGAGGGCAGAACCTATTGTAAAATATACCCCGCACGGCCCATGAAGTGCCGGCTCTATCCAGGCCTCCCCATAGCACCTGGCAACGAGGAGTTAGAGCTGGACACGAAGTGCCCGGGACTTGAAGAGGCAGGCGAGGGGGAGGAGAGCAGCGTGCCTCCCCACCTCTATCGCCAGTATGTGGAGGAGATGAGGATGCACTACAGGTTCGTTTTCGAGGAAGTAGTGAACAAGGGGAGGGACCCGGTTGATGCACTGTATGGAGTGCTCAGAAGGCTTGCTGGAGAGCTGAAATCGGGCAGGCTCCCAGATTGGGCTGACTTGGACAGGCTTGAAAAAATGGGCTACACTTGACCAGCTAGGAGCTCCTCGGGGCTCAGGCTACGGATGATTGGGGTGGGGGGCATCTTCCTACGCGCCTCTATTTCCCCATACTGGAGTGCGCTTGTTAGCAGGCTTTCTACTATGGCCTGGCTCTCCTCCTGGTTACCTAGCTCCACTGCATGGGCCTCAGCCATTCCCTCAAGCTCTGCAGCAACTATCCTCAGGTACAGGCCCTCCGCCTGGTGAGACTCCATTAGCATGGAACCCGTCCTCTCCAGGGCCATAATAGTGGCCCTCAGCACCACGGGTATCCTGGCGGGGTCCTCTATGCTCTCCAGCATGGAATCAAGTGCCTCCATCACGTACTTGGAAACATAAAGGGACCTTAATGTACTGAACATCTCCAGTCTCTCGGCGAAATACTCAAGGGCTGACGAAAGGCTCGGCCAAAGTTCGTCAATTAATATTGCTTTGTCAAACATCTTTTCCTCTGCCTTCTCAATCTTAGATACGAGCATCTCTATCTCTCTCAGGAGCCCCCTCACAACAGTCTGTGCATGGACGAGCGTCTTCAGGGCACCATTACTCGCCAAGGTACCCACCTCCAAGACCTAGGAGGTCTACAGGCGTTTGGTCAACGTATTACCCCTCTTGACAGGACCCTTATCTGCAAACAGGGATTGGGTGGAGAAGGCCGTTATAACAGAGCCCAGCTCCTCAATTAGTGGTTCCACGAATGGGCCAGACCCCCTAACACGTATTCAACCAGTCAACTCATGCAATTCTGGATGTCGGGACACCTCGAGTAATGCGTTATGCTAGACTGTGTGCGCTTTCGCAAAAGCCCCAGGTATCTCTATGTATAAAAGCTGTCCCCGACCCTCTCCCCCAGATCATAATTTATACCAGGCTGGCCAATTTAAACGAGGACCCAAGTAAATACGAGTAGCCTACAGGGTGGACGTGTTGCTAGAGGTCGTGGTCGATGAAAAGGGCAGCATAGCCATAACAAACAAGGGGGACAGGGAGGCTAGGCTGTGGAAAGTTGAGGTCGAGTATACCAGTAGCCTCCCGGGGACTCTCTACACGGGAGAGAAGAGCCGCAGACTTAGGGTCAAGGAGGGGTTCAAGCCTGACACGGTCTTACAACCCGGGAGAACCTACGTGGTGAAGACGGGGCTTGCACGTTCTTCAATAAATACAGTCAGGGTGTACTACCAGTCCGGCGGGAGGACAATTGAGAAGCTAGAGTTGACAATAAACCCGTAAAACCGGCAACTCATCTATAATATGCCCTGGACGTCTTCCCACTCTTGGGAAATGACAAGGTCGTGATACTTGTTAGCTATACCCCTTGCCTCCTTCCCTGGGGCCACGACGCTCAAGCTGACCTCCATGGGCCCCTTAGCGAGCATGTATACATCATGACCTCTTAGGACCCCCAGCATCTCGCCTATGACACCGGGTTGCCTGAGCCCGTAGCCTACTAGTGAGATAGCACTCGCCTGATCAAGTATCTCGTAGTCGCGTATAATCCTCTCCTCCACAAGTGAGTCGAGTTTGCTGGAAAGCCTCTCTCCGCTCCCCTGCTTCACCACCAGGTTGATACTGGTTTCGCTCACGGGCTGGCTAATTGCTATTATGTTGACCCCGGCCTCGCTGAAGGCCTTCATAACCCGCGCCGCGGTGCCCAGGCGCCCCACCATGCCCGCGCCTCTGACCATGACGAGCTCCAGACCATTAAGGATTGTCACCGCCTTGAGCGGGGGCTTTCTCCAGGTCTTGACAATGCTGGTCGATTTTTCGCTCTCTAGGCTCCTGACCCTCGTGACAATGGGGCTCTCCCTCAGGGGCTCGAAGGTCCTCGGGTGGAACTTCTTCCCCCCCAGGTGGGCCAGCTCTATTGCTTCGTCATAACTGATAACGGGTATTAGACGGGCGTTTTCGAAGACTCTGGGATCACCTGTCTTGACCCCCTCGACATCTGTCACAAGATGGACCTCGCCCGCGCCTATGCTCGACGCTATGAAAGTAGCGGTGAAATCGCTTCCCCCTCTACCCATAGTTGTGACCTTGCCCTCCCTTGTTTCCCCTATAAAGCCCGCGACAACGGGGACCCAGTCGGTCTTAACAAGCACCCCGAGCCTCTCTGCTACCATGCTTCTGGACTCGGGCAGGGGGTTTGCCTCCCCGAATTTATCGTTGGTAATAATGCCTGCCTCCCTGCCGAAGAGGGGCTTCGCCTTCATGCCCATGGAGTCAAGCGCCGTTGCCATAAGCTGGGTAGAAATTCGCTCGCCGAAGCTAACAATCAGGTCCTTTATCCTCGAATCGCCTAGGCCCAAGTAGAGGTAGGCCTTGTGAATGTTCTCCAAGTGCACGAGGAGCTCCCTAGCTCTATCCAAGTAGGGGCTCTCTCCTCCAAGCTCACTTATAACCTTGTCGTGTTTCTTTATAACGGTGAGAAGGGCGTCCCTGGAGGACCTCTCATATGCCTCTATAAGTGCATCGGTTACGCCCTTGAGGGCGGAGACCACTACGATGACCTGGAAGCCCTTCCTCCTCAGCCCCTCAACGTAGGCGGCGGCTCGGCGATAGCCTTCTCCGCTGTCAAGTATGGATCCTCCGAACTTGACAACAATGAGCCCAGGGTTCACAACCTCGTTTCCAACCACATCACCCGCACCACGCTACTGCCGAGAAATGGAGCAAGCGAGGGTTCTTTTCAAGCGTTAAGCAGATTAAAAGCATTGTTCCACAAACGTTGCAAATCAGGGCCCCAAGGCTACCCTTTGGGCGAACTCCTCCACCTCGTCCCTCAAGGGGCTTGAGGTAGACCCCTCTCTCATAGCTTTGAGGCTCCCCGCGGCAACCCCCATTCTAACGCATTCTCGGGGCTCCATTCGCTCCAGCATACAGGTGTTGAAGGCCGCGTTGAACGCATCACCAGAGCCAGTGGTGTCCACCGCTTTCACTGGAGGAGGCGTCGCGTGTGCCCGCCCCTCCTTCCAGTATACGGTGGCGCCTCTCCTACCCTCTTTAAGAACGAGTATTAGGTGGGGATGCGTCTGAACAAGCTCTCCTGGTGGAGAGTTGAATACCATGCTGTACTCTTCCCTGTTCATTAGAAGTATGTCTATCTGCTCAAGTAGCTCAGCGAGATGTTGGGCGAGGCTGGGAGTCTCACTACCTGGGTCTAGTGAGGCCAGGCTCCTCCACCCGAGCCTCTCTCTGGTCTCCAGGAAGGCATTGGTAATGTCTAGTCGAGTGCTTGCCAGGTGGACCAGGTGGGGCTCTCTCTCAAGACTTGAAAAAGCCTGTGCCACGTGCTTTGGATGTAGCAGGGAGTTGACCCCCCGGTAGGATATTATCCGCCTAGGCTGGCCCCCAACGTTAAGCACGACTGTTGTTCCGGGGTCACCCTCCATTTCTACTAGAAGACTGGTGTTAACGCCCTGCTCCTCCAGCCACCTGCGGAATCCTAGACGGTTAAAAACGTCTGCGACGGCCCCGTGTAGTAGTACCTTGTGGCCCATGCGTGCCACGGCTACGCTATAGTTGACGGCACCACCGCCCATCGTGTGGAGTATCCTGTCGGCCTTCACACTGCCGTCAGGTGGGGGTATTTCACCAACCCATACTATAACGTCGATGTTAACATTACCAATGGCGGCCTGTAGCTTCACCGCATCATTTCCTCCACAAGCTGGGATAGAAGTACCTCTTACCACGCTCCCTCTTGACCTCATCCCACTCGCTAAGAATCTTAACCGCCTCATTGGCTACCCTTATGGCATCGTCGACGCCCACACCAGGCTGGAAGGTGTTGTCAACCCTGTTGGCTATTACAGCACACACGGTCCCCGCTCGTGCCCCGTATATGTTCGAGAGGGTGAATATGGTGGCGGACTCCATCTCAAAGTTCATGACACCAGCCGCCCTAAGGTCGTCTACGATGGTCTTGGCCCAGGACTGCATGTATCCCTTGAACCCCGGCCTGCCCTGGCCCAGGTAGAAGCTGTCCGTCGACGCGGTGATGCCCACCCAGTACCTGACCCCAAGGCTCTCAGCCGCCTCGACCAGGGCCATAACCACCTCGGGGCTAGCAACGGCCGGGTACTCTGGCATAACATACTGTTTCGAAGTCCCCTCAAGCCTCACGGCAGCCAAGCTTATTATAAGGTCCCCAAGACCCACTCCGGGCTGTATGCTGCCAGTAGTGCCCACTCTTATGAAAGTATCGGCCCCCACCCTAAGGAGCTCCTCAACTGCAATGGCGGCGCTTGGAGAGCCTATTCCAGTAGAGGTCACGCTTATAGGTACACCCTTGTATGTCCCCGTGAAGGTCGTATACTCCCGGTGCCTTGCAACCAGCATGTGCTCGTCCCAAGTCCTGGCAATCCTCTCCGCCCTCCCTGGGTCGCCGGGCAGGAGCACATAGCGGGAGACCTCCCCAGGCGCTACCTCAATGTGGTACTGCTTCCCCCCCTCTATAGTGGGAGCGTCGGCCCTGAACGTCATGCCAAGACCACCTGTTGAACATGATCAATAAGTGATTATTCATAACAGGGTCCCTTGTAGTAATTAAATTAATTTTGGCCCACCTACTACAGGGTAAGCCGATAACCCCTCGCCGGGGTCCTGAGGGGCCGGTGATGGAGGAGGCAGCCACCTGGGCTCTCCTGATATTCTCTGCCACAATAGCTCTAGTGATAACGGGTTTGGTCGACCGGCTTGTCGTGAGCCTCCTCGGCGTCGTGCTCATGATAGTCGCCGGCGTCATGACTCCAGGAGAAGCATTCTCCTCTGTAGACTGGAACGTTATAGCCATACTGTTGGGTATGTGGGTAATCACACAGTACCTCGTGGAGGCAGGAGCGCCCATCTACGTTATAAACAGGCTCTCTGAGAAGGGTTACAATTTCGACAAATTCGTGCTAGTCATTGGCATACTCGCCGGGTTCCTTTCAATATTCGTTGACAACGTCCTCGTCATATTACTCATAGGCACGATAGTGATTAGCACCGCCCTTAGCCAGAGGAAGGACCCCACGGTCCCAGTGGTGTTCGTAGCCCTCTCTGCCAACTTCATGGGGACAGCACTTCTGCTGGGTGACCTACCGCCCCAGCTCCTGCACAGTATAGCGGGGGCTGAGTTCCTGGACTTCCTTTGGATGAATGGTCGTCCCAGCAGCTTCCCCATACTAACTTTGGGTTTCATACTCTCGAGTTGGGCGTTCTACAAGGTCTTCATAGAGAAGAAACGAATGGAACTAACCCAACCACCAAAATCGCAAGCTAAACTACAGGATACGACGGAGGCGCTGAGCCATAAATTCGACCGCAGGCTTACCCTAGTGGTTCTCTTCTTCTTCCTGCTAACCATTTTCCTGATGAGCATAAGGCCCTTGATAGGACTACCCCTGGGAGCGATAACCATAATGGGAGCAACCCTCCTCGGCGTGACGGTGGAGATTCTCAAGAAGATGGGTAAGACGAACGCACCTTCATTCGAGGACATAGTGGAAAAGCTCGAGTGGAAAGCCCTCATCTTCTATGCAAGCCTGTTCGCCCTGGTGGGAGGCCTCGAGAAGTCGAGCTTCCTAGAAACCCTGGCAGAGGACCTGGCCAACTTCGTTGCCGGGGACCCGGTTAAGGGATTCGCATTCATGTACTGGATAAGCGTGCCCATAAGCGCCGTTATCGAGCACGATGCCTACATACTCACGATGCTGCTAGTCATACGCGACTTAGCGGAGACCACGGGAATAGACCCCTGGCCCCTTAACTGGGCCCTTGTATGGGGGGGTACCCTGGGGAGCAACGCCTCCGTGGCAGGAGCACCTGCCCTCTACGTAGCATACGTAATACTGAAGAAAAATGGGATCCCCCTGCCCGCCAGGAGGTTCCTGAAGCTAACAGTAACATACGCGATACTCTCAAGCATCTTTACTTTTCCCCTGGGCTTCCTCATATGGGGGCTCCTATATTGAATCTATGGATTGAAACCGTTTTGTTTCCCCGGTTTTAATGGGGTAAATATTAAACTATGGACCAACACATTTAGCAAGGAGCAGGAAGCCGGATGACGAGAGAATGAGCAAAGCAATCGAGGCACTGAGGGTTCAAGACTATCCTTACCTTGTAAGCGACCCCATATCCTACCTTGTCAAGACTGGTAGACTAGCCCTGAGAATGCCCCTGTGGAAGGCGGTTGACATACTAGGGGTTGATGAACATGTTGAGGACATAGTGATACATGCGGTGGTAAATGAAAGATACCCTCCCCCGAAGCTGGTGGAGAAGACGGATGTCAGCAGGATAATAGTATCATTTCATGCGGCCCTCCTTGTCCTAGCGGCCCTCCCCCAGTGGTATTCTAAGAGGTTCGCCCTAGTAGTCGCCAAATCCTCTGGCGAGAAACTCTCCAAACTGGGAGACCGGGAACTAGCCCTGGTAGCACGCTTAATGGGCATAGACGTCGAGGTACACGACCGCAACCCCCTCAGGATACCCTACCGCAGCTACAGGGGGCGCCTTATAAGCGCCGAGTACAACTTCAGCCTGCATTACATCGACTATGCCAGGTGGACAAGGAGGCTCTCAGGCGACCCGCGTTGGAAGATCACCAACCAGCTCCTAATAGCCTCTAGAGTGTTCGTGGACAGGGATCAGCTCGCCAGGCTGGTTGAGGAGGCAATCTCCAAAAGGATAGAGGAGCTAATAGACAGGTATAGCAGCTCCCTTATCCAGTCTGGACAGCTCCCTCACCCTCTTGATCTAGTTAAGAACAGGGTTTCAGAGGTCCTGGAAAAAGAGGCCCCCCCACCCAGGCCTTTTATGGGGGGAGCACGGTCGGAGTACAAGGGACCCCTAGTCCTGGAGGCCTTCCCCCCATGCATGGCCAGAATACTGGAAGAGGCGAGAAGAGGCGCCAACCTTAGCCACCACCAGCGGTTCGCTATAGCTACATTCATGATAAGCCTCGGAGCGGGCGAGGACGAGGTTGTAGATGTGTTCAGAAACGTCCCTGACTTCAATGAGAAGAAGACCCGCTACCAAGTGCAGCACCTAATGGGCGCACGGGGAAGTGGCAAGAAGTATCTCCCCTACAACTGTGACAAGATGAGGACCCTGAACCTATGCGTGGCCGACTGCGGCACCAGGACTCCCATGCAGAAGTACTTCCAGAACCTCAGAGAAATGAGGTCCCCCAGAAGGGAGGGAAAGGCAATCATCGGAGGTCCTAGCCGGGGGGCACGGGGAGATAGCCAAGATAAACAATGAGGTCCCCCACCTCTACCCTTAGCCCATACATACTAGCCTCCTCAAGTTTATCGGATATCTCTCCATAGTCAAACTTTATAACGGTATGAGTTCCATTGAAACCCCATTCCTTGGAGTGAACGTTTTCTATACCAGAGTATACCCATCCGGGTGGCGTGAGAGCGAGTACGCTTTCCTTTCCCTTAACTACCAGGATTTTGACAGTACCCGGACCGTATTTACCCTCAAGCGTTATGGCCAGAGTGCTGTTCTCGACCGCCGCCGTTACATTGAGGCTAACCCTGTTCGTAGACACAAAGTAGAGGACAAGGGAGGGACCGCTTCTCTCCACAACCTGTGTCATCATGTTGGGTCTGTAAACCGTCCTGTTGGAAACGACATCCTCCAACTCGCCTACGGCCTTTACACAGTAGAGGCTGTTAGGGGCTATGAGCGATATCCTATCATATAGGCGCTTCTCCGGTGCCGTGATGGCTTTCAAAATCCTGTCAGCCACCCATTCTGCATCCTTTGGTGTGAACCAGTCAATGGGTATAACTAGCATGGTGTAGGGTAGGAGGAGCACGGGCTCTTCATGGGGGAGATGTGACAACATGTCCTCCACGACCGTCTCGGCATAGTTGGGGCAGTCCGCGTAGAAGCCCATAAGCAATAGCCACTTACCAACCTCCACTAGGGCCTTGTCGAGTTCCTTGGGGCTAGGCCAGTAGGGGACGGTCGCGTTCCAGGGTCCGTCCACCTTGTACACGAGGAGTTTAGTGCTTCCTCCATAGACGTATAGTGTAGCCCGCTGTATCTCGTAGCCCGAGTATCTCCAGTGTCCATAATAGTCCGTGGTCAGTTCCTGAGGGTAGGGGTCTGGCGCCGGTTCTATGAGCAGCACGCTCCCGTTTATGAGGGCACCTGCGGTATAATGTACACTGCCGTCGCTGAGCACTATCTCCGCGAACAGGGGTCTCTCAATTTCACCGCTTGCCTCCAAGAGGGCCATTCCGAGTAGACTCCAGTCCTCAGAGTCACCCCTCTTGAGTGCGAGGGTTTCCTCAGGCATGTACACGTACTGCTCTAGGCCTCTCTCGCCTGCGTCGTAAGCTATGTTCTCATAGATCCATTTTGCAATGTTGGTCATTGTCTCTAAGGGTGTTTCTCCTCTGAGGCTCTTCCCCAGGCCTTCTAGTCTGCTGGACTGGTGTATAGCGCACATTATGCTATTCTCATCCAGTGTCGTTGACACTATATTCTCACAGGCCTCGTAAGGGTTGACCTCGAGCACAAGAGGCTGGCTTAGGGGGGTCTTTGGTAACATGTAGGATTGTTTCTCAAGATAATCCTCTTCACCATTCCTTACTGTGGTGGTATTTGCTGTATTTTCACCAGTTTCCTGGGTAATCGTGGTCTCTTGAAGTGCAGGGGCACTAGTGGTTGTCCGGCTTTGTGCGTCCAGTTCTATATCGGTTTCTATCGATGGACTGGCGGTTTTGTTGGCATCCGGTTCCATGGTGGTCCCCGTTTCTATAATGGTGCCGCTTTCAGTACTGCTAAAAGTCTCTCTAGCAACTTTACTGGGGCTTGTGTATGTGACTGTTGACATTATCTCAACAATGACATTGTTCTCCCCTGTTTCCATTCCTGGTTCCTCACTACCTGTTGATGAGGAGGGCCTCAAAAGCTGGCTGTCCTCCCCCCTGACAGTGTCCTGGCTGTTAAGAGGGCTGAGGGTGCTCTTGACGGTCTCCCTTCTCTGGGATTCAGCTTGTTGCCGAGTCTCCTGGGCAGTGTTTTTGGGGAAAACGGTGCTGGACATACTGGTATGGCTTATAGCTTTGTCGTGGAGACTAACCTGGGGTTCTCCTCGCTTTATCAAGAAGTAGTAGGCGGCTGCTCCTGTGCTGAGGACCACCACTAATAGTATGACGACAGCTAGCAGCCTTTGCCGTGGGCTCTCCCTGCTCTTCCCAAGGTTATAGTCTTCGAACCTGTCCAGAGACTCCTCGTCAAGGTAAGCCATATCCATTTGCACCTAAAGAGTTGGGCGCTCATGGGATAGAGTCAGCGTACTACTATACACATTAGGGGCCTTGATATAAAATGACTCCTGAGACCCTACCTGGTGAGCCGGTTGGGCGGAGAGGGCTGCAGGCTTATAGAGGGAAAAATGATTATATGCGCCAACGAGCCATCCAACCCAAGGGGAGCTGTTCTGCTTGATCTTGATGACACGTTGATAGACACGCTGGGGCTATACCTGGGCCTTGTTGCCGACATAGTGTCACGCTATACGGGAATGGATAGAAGAGTTGCGGCTAGGAAGTACAGGGAACTGCTTGGCATGTCTTTCAGAGACCAATTAGCGGCTATGGGTCTCGAGGGCAAGTCAATTGAACGGGCTTACAGGGAGTTCGTCGAGACGAAGAAACGGCTTATGCGGAACGCTAGTATGCCAGTGTCGGTCGCAAGGTTCTCTGACAAGATGCGCTCAAGGGGGATTGCCACAGTTATTTCTACTAACAACGAATGCGAGGTGGTCTCTGTTATCCGGGGGATTGAGCACTTTAACCTGATACTATGCTACGACGGACGCGAACACAAGAAAGGGAAACCCCACCTGGAGAGCCTTGCGAAAACCTTCCCTGTGCCCAGAAATAGGATGGTTTACGTGGGAGACGCAGACTATGATGTCCAATTATACAGTAGCCTAGGGATACCTTCGGTCAAGACAAAAGGGCTCTTCCGCAGGGGCGAGGCAGAGAGAATAGAGGAGACCGTGACGAGTTTGCTCGGAGAGCGGGGCTAGAGACTACCACAGCATTTCTCAACAGAGTCGCATAACGACTCTGCCACGCTCTCCGGGATGCGCCGGGCTAGGGACCTTGCCCTTCGGTTGTTAACAAGGGGCCCATGGGGGCGAAGGCCGCCCGAGAAGGTCTGGGGTATGTGGAGCAGCTCGTGTACCATGACCTTGGCTATCTCGCTACAAGGCGCGTTCCTCAGATTGTCGCATATTAGCTCTATAGTATAGAGCGGGGGCAGGCTATGGGCCTCCTGTATGGCCTTCGGGAGCCCGTACACGCGTGCGTATGCCCTTGTCCTCGCCCCTTGGCTCGCGACTATTCTCACCCTGCTTGGGTCAATGTATACCGTACCAATAGCACTAATAATGGGGGCTAGGGCGTCCTCGGCTCCGGGACAGCGTTTGTACCTTATGCTTGCTAAGACGGCTCACCCCTGTGTTCTGAGGAACGATTCATAGGCATAATAATAATAGCTTTCCAGTCAAAGAGATTACCCGATACAAACCGCAACGGTGGAGCTTTTGGGCATAAACGGTACTGCTAAGAGCGATGTCGATATTGAAAGGTACTTTGCGGCTAGGAAGCCGCTTATAGACGAGCAGATAGACAAGTTCCTGGGAGACAACCTCGAGGCCACAATACTAGGCATATCCACGTACATGGTCCGGGGGGGAAAGAGGCTGAGGCCTCTTCTCGTCCTTCTTACCAATGAGGCACTCGGCGGAGACTTAAGCCAGGCCGTGCCCAGCGCCGTGGCGATTGAGCTTGTCCATGCCAGTAGCCTGGCGGTCGACGACATAATAGACCTGGACACGCAGAGAAGGGGCATGCCATCGACATGGGTGGCACACGGGGTATCCAAGACCGTCCTCGTCAGCAACCTTCTAATACCATACGCGCAGATGCTCGTCGAGCCTCTGGGCAGAACGGCCGTGGTCGAGGTCATAGACACATGGCTTAAGATAACGCGGGGCGAAATCCTAGAGGTCTTCCACGAGCAGGCCCTCTACGAGGACATCGTTAAGCTAAAGACGTCAAGCCTCTTCCAGCTGAGCCTCGTCCTGGGAGCCCTATCTGCAGGGAGGGGGGAGCTGCTACCTGTCCTGAAGGATTATGGACGCTACCTTGGCATGGCATACCAGGTATCAGATGACATCGCCGACTTCCTGAACAGGGACAAGAAGGGGGTGAGGGAGGTGGAGGCTCTCAAAAGGTTCGTGAGGTGGCTGGGCTTCGACCCAGAGTCAAGGACCCCCTTTAAGGTCACCGAGGTGGTCGAGGAGGCCGTTAGGAGGCTCCGGGACCTTCTCTCAAAGGCAGAGGAAAAGGCCCTCTCCATACATGAGCCGGGCCTGTCAACTTGGTTGCACGCGCTTCCTAGGTATATGGCAAGACGCATGCTGAGGGAGGCTGACGCCCAGCTCGAGGTAATGGCAATAAGTATATAGGGAGCACCTCTCCCCCACGTACATACTATCCAAAAAAGACCCATCTTTTCAAAACACTACTAAACACAGGATGAACAAACCCGTGGAAAAGCCCCTTTGACCGGGGCTGGAGGGTGACCCAGTGGCCCAGAAGGATATAAGGATATTCGGCGCAGGCCCTGCTGGGGCTTCCCTGGCATACATGTTGAAGAGCGAGACTAACTGGCGGGTAAGGGTCTACGAGACTCTCCAGAGACCGGGTATGAAGCCCTGCGGCTGGGCCGTGCCCAAGGAGGTTGAAGAGCTCGTACCTGTACCCCCCAGCGCGGTCCTCACGACCATAAGGAGGGTGAGGGTCTATCTAGACGGGCTTCTCTTGTACGAGTTCGACGTGAATGGTGCCTGGGGCTATGTAGTGGACAAGCCCAAGTGGCTATCCCACCTCCTGAGCGGGGTCCCGGTCGAGTACAGGAGGAGGACCCCCGAGTTCAACGCCCCCCAGGGGTCCATCCGTGTAATAGCGGTGGGCCACAGTTACCCGAGAGCCCCTAGGGAGCGCATAAACGCGGTGCAGTCGTGGATTAAGGTAGCCTCGTGGAAAGATGATGATACTATTGAGTTCTGGTTTGACAAAAACCTTGTCGGCTACTACTGGGTATTCCCCCACAGTCGCGAGAGGGTTGACGTGGGGGTAGGTGGTTTCAAGACTTTCTCGGAACTACGGGGGCTCCTCAGCACGTTCATCAAGAGGCATCCCATCCTCTCGGCTGGTGAGAAGATAAACGAGAAAGGCGCATCAATAATAGCGAGTGGTCTGAAGAGAGAGCTCCTCAACCCAGAGCCCAACACCTATGTGGTCGGAGAGGCGGCGGGAGCCGTGTTCCCACTAACAGGAGAGGGTATCAGGCCCTCCATCATGACCAGCAGGGCCCTGGCCAACGCCCTGCAGAGGGGCACCAGTTATGTGGAAGAGGTCGAGCGTATGGGCCTGTTCTTCTCCATGAAAGTCCACAAGATACTATTAGAGATACTCAGGAAAGTCAAGCCCGAGCAAAGGGCCCAGGTCCTAAAGACCATGAAGGGGGAATGGGTGCTAGACTTCGCCCTAGGCAAGTTCACCCGGGAGACTCTGCGGGCCATGCTTCTCAATGCGGGCCCCTACTCCAAGGCTCTCCTCAGCATATTTACAAGTGTTCTACAGAGATAACATCTCTATAAGAAGTCAGTGAGAGAGCTCCACAGCATCCCGCCCTCCCTGGAGATTGTGGGAGGGGGTCAGACGGTTTGCTTGTCATCACCCTATCTGGCTGAAGGTTATTGACGAGAGCAGTATGAGTAGTGTTAGTATTTGTAGGAAGAAGGACAGGGTCCTCCCCCTCAAGTCGCCCAGCTTGCTCGTAAGGACATCCCCTATTATACGCCCTCCATCGGTTATGAATAGGGGGGCAGCATTGATGACGGCTAGGCTCAGGTTTATGATATAACCGTAGCTGACGAGTGCCGCGAGGGTGAAGTAGATAGAATCAGGCATCCAGGTCAGGGGGTTTGCCTGCCTTATAGTTATCCCTATAAGCCTTCTCTCAGCGGGCTTGTAGACGACTATCTTATCACGCATACCAGTATCCTTCCAATATCCCTCCACCAGGATCTCAGCATCCCTCTCAGCAAGAGGCGCCAAGGCCTTCTGTAGGTCGGCAATGCTCCTGACCTCCACCCCATTTACCTTGGTTATCACGAACCCAGGAGCCAGACCTGCCTCATCAGCGGGGCTCCCTGGCTCTACACCTATTATCTCGACACCCGCCCCACCCTGGAAAACGGCTGCGAAGAGTCCCAGAAGGAGGAGGCCCAGTATGAGGTTGGAGGCTGGCCCCGCCGCTACAATCCGGATGCGGTCCCTCAGCCTCGCCCTCCGGAAAGCCTCCTCATCTGGTTCAACGAAGGCCGCGGGGAGGACAACTGCGAGGAGGAGGCCCGTTGACTTGACGGGTACCCTAAGCGCCTTAGACGCTGCGGCATGGGAGAGCTCGTGCACGACTACGGCTATGCCTAGGTTGAGCAGGATGTATATGATGGCCACTCCCTTTATCGTTACACCAGGTATTACTGGGACGAGCCCCACCCCCTCTTGGGCTTCCCCGGAGATTCTTAGCAGGGCAATCTGTCCAACGAAGAGGTAGAATGCAACCATTGAGACTAGGGTTAGCAGCACACCGGCCCAGAGAACAGCTGAGAACAGCCTGTTTCCTTCGAGCTTCTCGAAAATCCCGAAGCTGGCTGGCTTCTTGTACATTACCATAATGGGGGTAATGGTAAGGTTTCTAACCTTCAGGGACAATAGCCGGGCTATTATGAGGACCACGAGCCAATATGCTAGAATCGCTGTTAGTACCTCTAGGTTGCTGGCCATCACATGCACCACTATGGGGGGCTGTGCCTGGGAGAAGATTGGCCCAAGGACTAATTAAGCCTACTCGGGCTCCCCCTGGGTTAAAAACTCCCTTGAGAGGCCCGGATAGTTCTCAGTGGGGGTTGCTCAGGACTTGTTGGCCAGCTCTAGGATCTTGTCGACAAAGTCCTGCTCATAAGGCAGGCCAACGAACGCGACCACCTCATTAATTGCTATGGCGGGCACGCTCATAACATGGTACTTGTCAGCGATGTCGGGGTTCTCGTAAGCCTCCACCGTGTCGGCAATGACCAGCTTCTTACCCTGAAGATAGCTCTCGAAGGCCACCATGTTGGCCATCAGGGCGGCGTAGGGGCAGTAGGGGCAGGAGGGAGTTATTATCACTTCTACCTTGACGGGCTTTTCTAGGCGCTTGAGCTTCTCCTTGGACTCCTCCTCCAGCCCAGGTTCCCCCTCGCTGAGCCTTATTATAGTCTCCACCAGGCTCCTTATCTCCTCGCCCGAGGGTATTCCCGTGTACCTTATATAACCCTCTATGAACGCCACCGTGGGCGCCCTGGTTATGCCATACTTCTTTGCCTCCTCCCCGTCTTTGTCAAGGTGGATCACTCGGAAGCTGAAGAGCTTCTTCCCATCCACGGTTGGGCTGGCGTCGACGAAGTGCTGGAGGAGCTTCCTGGTCTCCTCACAGTAGTAGCACCTGTCCTTCACGAACAATAGGGCCTCCACGGGCCCCTTCATGTCAGCAAGTGCCTCCTTGAGGGCCTCCTGCATGTCGGGGTCCAGGTCCCCTCCGGGCACCATGGGGTTCTCCGTCTCCAGTGGGGTGAGCTCGTCCGCACTCATAGTATTCACCTCACCATACCGTTATGGGGGGTTACGTGGGGTTTTTATGATTTTTATCTAAACTTTTTGAAACCAGATGCAGACAAGTATTCTTCACTATCAAGTATTAACGCCTGTTTTTTATTGGAGGTTGCATAGGATTAATGTGAACGCCGGAAGCTTATAACATAATCGTATAGCGGTGCGACACCAATGCGTCCCCTAACAACATGCGAGCTCGTATCAAAAGACCTTATACCAAGCGTCAGAGCAGCCATAGCAATGGTCCTACTAGAAAAAGGCCTAACAGAGTACAGAGTAAGCAAACTACTCGGTATAACCCCAGCAGCCGTCTCCCAATACGTTAGCAAGAAAAGGGGAGGCAAGCTAAGAGACCTCATACTCAACAAGCCCGAATACAGGAGAAGGATAGAATACATAGCAGACCTCTTCATACAAGACGGGGGAAAGAGAGTCCTAGACTTCAGGATAAGCCGAGAGATATGCCACCTATGCCTCCTAGTAAGACACAACCAAGACTACCTAATATAATACATCTTTCCTGGTACCACTCTAAACGCTAAATCGGCTCCTCAATACTAGTTTCTACTCCTTCTTCTATACCAAGCGCTTTCTGAGCCTCTCCGAATACGGTCGATAGACCCTCCTCTCTAGTGGATGACACGGGGACCAGGTTGATGCCCTCCTCCGCGACGATATGGTATATCTTCTCCGCGTATGTCTTGTAGGGGCCCCTTTCCCTAGCCATGAGGTCTAGGAGGCTATCGGGCTCCTCGTTAAGCTTTTCCACGAGTTCTAGCATCTCGGGTTCAATGAGGTCGGCTTTTGATATTGCGTTCACTTGGGGGTATTCTAGCCTGAGCTGGATGCTAAGGGCAAGTGCTAGCAGGCTTGCGAGGTTAGTGGGTGTTGTTAGGAAGATGCCGTCTATTAGGAAAATAACTACCGTGGTGTAGGGGTTCACTATGCTCCTTACTACCTCTAGGCTCGAGCGCCTAAACGCGAATAGCTCGAGCTGCCCGGGCGTGTCCACTATAGTGTAGGGCCCAGGGGAGCTCCCAATGGCCTCCACAATCTCATCAATATGGTTGTGGAGAAGGTCAATGCTTACGAGCAATGCGCCATTAGGCCCCAGCTGGTGCTCCTCCATGACCCTGCGGGCATTCACATAGTCCCTAACATCAACATCGGGGTCATAGGGGATCCACTCCACGGCTGGGTCAAGGTTTACGCGCGAGAACCCAACACCCTGACTGTCGAGCCAGTCGCCTAATGCCTTGGCCAGCCTTGTCTTACCCGAGCCGGCAGTCCCTGCTATCACTAGGTAAAACCTTTGACCCGGCATAGTGGTTCACCAGCTGGATTAAGAAATAGGGCTTTTTTTGACTCTTCTAGATAAAATAGTGAATAATAAGCGTCAGGCCAATTGCTGCTCTATAAAGCAGGACTCCAAGGAAAAATCCAACCGTAACCATCTACCTCCTTATCTTGACAGCAATAACTGCCAAGCTCAATGCAATTATGCCAAGCAGGACAAGAACTGCAACCCTCCACAGCTCATCGAAGGATCCCCCACCCCCGCCACCAGATGCCTCCTTCTGACCAAGAGGCTCTGAAGAGCTCGGTTGAATGTGAATGGTCTCACGGGTTTCACTCACTGTGCTTTCATCTATAATACGCGTCTCAGGTGCTGTTGTCTGGGTGCTCGTATGGGAAGAGGTGATGCTTGTGCTCCGTGTTTGATCTGAGGGCGCGTTTCTCTCTTCTGTGGTAGAGTGTGTGGTGGATTCTTTGTGGGCCTTGGGGCTCTGGGTAGGAGTCTCTGGCAGCCTTAGTACTACAGTGGTGGTCTTGCCCTTCTCTAGGACGACTTCAATGGGCTCCGCCACGGGTTCGTAGCCTACTTTGGATAAGATTACATTGTACTTGCCTGGGTGTAGGAAAAGGTAATACTCTCCATTCTCGCTAATGGGGAATTGTAGGGACAGGTCTCCGTTATGTTCCACCATGAAGTAGTAGCCGGGAGGACCAATCACGTGGAGTAGGGCGAACTCCGAGTACATGGTCCTTACCTCAACAGTAACGTTCTGCTGGGATTCTGTACGTATCTCTACTGAGCCTGAAGGGGGATCAACTATTGGCTGATGTGACATGAAGAAGACTTTATGGGGCACCTCTTCATACCTATAAGAGACCGTGTAGACGCCCGGAGTGGCGTATAGCTTGAGAGATCTCCTATCGCCCGCCTCGAAGAACACTGTGTACCCGTTTTCACTTATCTTGAAAACCATTCCCTCAACCGAGGTATTGTTTACCCCGAGGATGGTTATAGTGCTCAGGGTATTGGCTGGGAATAGCTTGTATGCCTTGTAAACAACAGTGTCATAAACTGTATAATACATTGTACCCTTGGGCGAAAGTACGCCATAGGCAAGCTCTCCCTGCTTAAACTTGTGGCCCAAGGCGCCAAGAACCTTCCCATATACGGGGTCAATCCTGGCGACCGTGCCATTTGAGAGCAGGGCCAAAAGCTCCCTCTCCCCCCTGTATACCACATCGAGCACCGGCTTGGTTAGGTTTATCTCGTATACGACTCTCCCCTCGAGACGGTCTATTATATAAACAACTCCGTCACCCGCACCCGCTGCTATGCGGCGACCGTCAGGGCTCCACGAGAGCCCATAAGCAGTCGCGGGCAACTCTGTTCTCCACATAACCTCCCCCGAGCCAAGGTCTATTGCTATAAGTCTATTGCTGTACCCCTTGGTTGGATAGGCATCAACAATAGTTGCCACCACAAGCTCACCAGGTCCCCCCACGACCCTCCCGAGGAGGACTTTGGATTTAAACTCCTTGAGAATACTGCCATCACTTACGTTAAGCACATGGACCACGCTACCCGCATCAAGTGCGAAGACCCTGTCCTCCTCAAGATTGAACGAAACCCCTATCGCTGAAACCACATCAGCAACCCTTGTCACCCACAATACCCTTTTCTCCAGGGGCTCAACCATGGCTACGCTTTCGTTGCTAAGAGCAAACACCGCCTTCCCAGAAGAACCATAATCCACATCATTAATACCCGTGAGGCCTCTTATCCTGAGTATTTCCCCCAGAACCTTACCCGCAATGTTGTCAGCCAGATAAGCTGCCTTTGAGTGCCAGAGCAGAGCGTATCTCCCATCCCTAGAAATATCCACATACCCTGTAATCGACTTCGTCTCAAACTCCATTACTGGCTCGAAAGCGTCAGCAGGCTCCTCACCAACGTATGCACGCACTTCTTCAAAGGCTCCTCCAATCATCACGAGGATCAATAAAACCGTCAGGCCTCCCTTTACCCCATTCATTATCCTCACCATATGACGTGAGATCCACCTGAGCGGGACGGGGGGTCAGTGGGCTCAAGTATCCTTCAAAGCAGGCTCCTGGGATAATAGAAAAGGTCCTATGATCCTTTTTATATAGTTGATGCCAAGTAGCCTACATCGACATAATTTACGGGACAAGGTAAAACTCTGACCCCTAAATACCTGAGGCCTTTCTGGCGTACTCTTCCAGGCCCCGAGTAGTTCCAAAGGTAAGGATATGCCTAAGAGCCTCCAGATAGGGGCCGGTGACTCCAAGGCCTTCAAGCCTCGCAATCACCTGCTGTACATCATACTTAACCCTCCTCAACACGACCGTTCCCCTATCAGTATCCAAGATCATGTAAGAGGCCCTGGGGTCCCCGTCCCTGGGCTGCCCCACACTACCTGGGTTAACAATCTTGGCTCCATTAACAGTTTTGTAGAACTGTATATGGGTATGACCGACGAGAAACATACCCTCGGGACAATCGTCCCGAGCAACACCCTCAATCCTAAGCGAGCTTCCAGACAGTAAGCTACAGACCTCTTCCTCAGCAAGCCAAGGATATAGGTATGCGTAAAGCGGGTTGCTGGGGGCTGCGTGAGTCAGCACAGTGGTCATGCCACCCCAGTTCTTAACAACCTTCGTTGGGAGGCTAGCCAGGTACCTAATATCCCCTTCTCCAAGGAGCCTGAGTGTCACGTTTTCCCGAAACCATACACTAAGCCAATGAGTGGCCTCGCCGCACCTGCAGTCAACCCCATAGGCAACAGCATGGTCATGATTCCCCCTAAGAACTAGAGCCCCCACTGAGCGGGCAAAATCTATTACCTCACCCGGGCTTGGACCATAGTCAACGAGATCCCCCAGTACCACCACTTCATCCCATTTACCCGAGTCCTCAATAACCCTATCAAGAGCATCAAGGTTTCCATGGATATCGCTCAGTACCAAGACCCTAGCCAAACCCGGCCACCCAACACCTTCTACGATATTTTTAGGCAATAAAAACCCGACAACAACCCTTCTAAATATAAAGATACGTGTATACAAAGACCCTTGGACGCGGATACGAGACGCTCTTGCTAACTATATTAACTATGGTAGGCTGGTGCCCTGCGGTTCCTGTGTTTGAGTACAATGTTCTGTTTGGCACCACAGCTGGGGCATCTCGCATCTCGGGTTAGGTTGACCTCTTCAACGTAGAACCCGTAGCGCCTTATCAGTAGGGTGCCACAGTGGGGGCAACGTGTGTTTTCCAGGGGGTGTCCCCACACGTTACCTATGTAGACGTAGTGGAGGCCCTCCTCCTTAGCGGCCTGAGCCAGCCTCTCAAGCGTCTCCACGGGCGTGTGGGGCACGTCCATCAGCTTGTAGTCGGGGTGGAACCTGAGGAGGTGGAAGGGGGTCTCGGGGCCCAGGTTCTCAACAATCCACCTAGCCAGCCTCCTCACGTCCTCCTCCCTGTCGCCCAGCCGTGGGACCACTAGGTTGGTGACCTCCACGAATACCCCGTTCTCCCTATAAGCCTTCATGGCCTCGTAAATGGGGCTGGGGTCGGGGACGAACATTACCTTCCGGTAGAAATCCGGGTTCCCCCCGCCCTTCAGGTCAACCGTTGCCGCGTCCAGGTACTGGGAGAACTCCCTTATCACGGGTGGGGTCATGTACCCGTTGGTGACCATCGTGTTGACGAGCCCCCTCCTGTGGGCGAGTTTGGCCACGTCGAGCATGAACTCGTAGAATATCGTGGGCTCGTTGTACGTGTAGGTTATGCCATCCGCCCCATAGGACTCCGCCAGCTCCACAACCTCCTCCGGCTTCAGGAGCCTCCCGTAGAGCCCCTTCTCCAGGCGGGACTGGCTTATCTCGAAGTTCTGGCAGAACTGGCAGAAGAAGTTACACCCCACAGTCGATATGGAGAGCATCCTTGCCCCGGGCAGGAAGTGTAGGAGAGGCTTCTTCTCAATGGGGTCAACATGGACCGCGCTTAGGAGTCCGTAGACCAGCGTGTAGAGCTTGCCATCAACGTTCTTCCTAACCCCACAGGCACCATAGCGGCCCGGGGCTATTATACAATGTCGGGCGCAGAGGTAGCAGTGCACGTAGCCCTCCCTACCCTCCACCGGCTCCCAGTGCAACGCCTCCCTCACGTGGCGCTTAGACAACAGCCTAAGAGAGCCCGCCTGAGCCAATTCCCAACACCCCAGCTCCATAGTGTACCGTGGAATATTCCCATGACCGCCCGGTTTCATAGAATATACAATACTTAGGATTTCCCAGGGGTCAAGCCTGACCTAATTGCACAATATCGTAATGGAGAGCCTTATTCTTGACGGTATGACTGGCCTTCTCCTTCCCCACGCAACTCCCTATCAAAGAGAACGGCACCCTTTCTCTCGACACGATACACACGGTGAAGTGGAATCACGCTCCCATCCCTAAGCATCAGTCCACCCGTCCCCGTAAATCCTGCCACCATGTTCCCCGGGACCGAACGAGAGCCCGTAGGGGACACCCTATCGACAATGTAGAGGGTGTACTCATCCCCCCTCCCCTGACGGGCTTCCCATACTATACGCCTCACCAGGTTCCACAAGCGGCTCCTCCTACCACCCACCTTCCACACCATGGACTACCCTATTATACAGGGTTAGACACCCCCTAGGCCCCCCATACACTCTGGGTACCCCCTGCTCATCGTACAGGAACAGGCACGCTCCCGGCCACAGGCTTCTCGCAATTTCCAGAACCTCGGGGTTATCCTCGTTCACTACCCAAGCCTTAATGCCCCGCTCGCTAAGTCTCTTATACGCCATGCTTTTCCACTCAATTTCACCGTCCTCAAACCCCTCGGGCCTAAGCATGATGTGTCCCCATGCTTTCCGAGGAACCCCAATGTAGGAGAGGAAACCATTTACCAAGTCCCTGTCTTTCTGGCTCCTATAGCTGACAAGCACTAGAACCGCACCCTCTCTTACAAGCGACTCAGCAACCGCGACTGCCAAGGCATTAGGCTCATTACTCCCAGGGATCCTGAGGACCCCGTCAAAGTCGAAGACAGCATACCTCCTATGCACTCTACGCCCTCCAGAATATCCCTTTCACATATTTGCCCAGAGTCCTTGTAGAAAGACCCTCCAACCACAACCATTAGTTCCACAAATCCTCAAGCACGGAAGGATCCTTGGCGCGCCGGAACCCCGTAGCTCGGGCTTGGAAGCAGGAACTCGGGCGAGCCCCCGTAGGACACTGTTTTTCCCATCTCGGCCAATGCGGCAACCCAGCATGCAGCAAGCGCCTCCTTCTCGTGGCGAGACGGCCTTTGCGGGTCTACTGGAGCAATGCGTTCAACTAGGTCATCCAACCCGCGGAGCCCCGTTACGATAGCCGCGCTAGTGGGGTGGGTCTCCACTATCCTCGGTCTCCACCTAAGTGAGCTGAGGAGACCAGTGAGGATAGTGCCCCTTTTTGCGAGCATCACCATGGATGGGAAGGAGGGGGGTAGGAGGCGGGCTCCTGCCTTTAGGGCCCTTTGCTCGGCTTCCCTAAACCCCCTTAGAGGAGGGAGCGATAGGGGGGCATCAACTGCTATCGTCGAGGGCTTTAGTTTGCCGAGAGGGTATATGAGGTCCTCCAGCTGATGGGCCTCACACTTGTAGTGTACCTCAATAAGACCCCTGGTGGTGAGCCTGCATACTACAAGGTGGGAGGGCTTCTTGGGAGAGACGTGTAGGTCTATCCCAGCTTGGAGCCTCATTTCCGCCCCTTGGCTCCCCGTGGCTCTATGTAATCCTTGGGGGCCTGGTGTATTGGCTCTAGATACTTGCGTAGCGCCTTGGGTATCCTCACCCTTCCGTCCTCATCCTGGTGGTTCTCGAGAATAGCGGTTATAACGCGCGTGCTCGGCAAGCCTGTGCCGTTGAGGGTGTGAACGTACTCTCTGCGCCCGTCCTTCTTCCTCATATAGGTGAGGTTTGCGCGGAAGGCCTGCCAGTCAAGCACCTGGCTTATGCTTGCTATTTCCCTGTATCTGCCCTGTGCGGGGTACCATATTTCTATATCGTATTTTTTCGCTGCTGCCATGCCAAGCTCGCCGCTCGCCACGTTCACCACCCTGTAGGGCAGCTCCAGCCCCCTTATTATATCCTCAGTGTTCCGCGTCATCTCCTCTAGGTACTCCCAGCTGTCATCCGGGTGGGCGAACACGAACTGCTCGACCTTGTGGAACTGGTGGACCCTGAATATACCCTTCAGGTCACGGTTTCCCGCTCCAGCCTCCTTGCGGAAGCAGGGGCTCCACCCCGCGAGCTTTATGGGGAGGTCCTCCTCCCTCGCAGGGTTCTCGTAGAGAAGGCCCATCAGGGGGTGCTCGGCGGTTCCTATTAGGTTTAGGTCCTCTCCTTCGACCTTGTATATCATGTCCTTGAATGTCTCGTAGTCAATGGCCCCCTCGAGCACCCTGGTCCTTATAAGATAGGGGGGGATGACCGGCCGGTATCCCCGCGAGGTTATTACTTCTAGAGCGTATAGGCTCAGCGCAAAGTCAAGCCACACGAGGTCGTCGTAGAGGTAGTAGAACCTGGACCCCGCCACTCTCGCAGCCTGCAAGGTGTCCCCCATGCGTAGGACGTTCTCCAGCATATCAGCGTGGGGAACAGGCTTCCTGTCTACAACCTCGTGCTCCACTCTATGACCCCATTTCTCCGTCTGTTCCCTAAATAGGTCCAGGTGACCCCTGTAAACCTTGGGCCTGCCATGGAACCTTAGGGGAACGTTGTCTTCATCACTATCCCCCTCGGGCACGTCGTCGGCCAGTATGTTGGGGAGCCTCCGAAGGGCGGCCTCCCACTCTCTTTTAACTTCCTCGAACTCCGCTTCCCGATGCTCTATCTGCTTGACAAGAGCCCTTACCTCCTCTATGAGCCTCTTTTTCTCCTCTCCCTTGGCTACACGTATCTCGCGGCTGAACTTGTTGTGCCTGGCCCTCAGCTCCTCTATCTCTCTCAGTAGGGCGAGGTACCTCCTGTCAACCTCAAGCGCCCTGTCGACTATGGACTGGTCCAGCCTCCTCTTCCTGATCATCTCTCGGTACTCTTGGGTCCTTTCTCTAAGGTATTCGAGAACGGTCCACCGGGGCAAACTACCGCCCTCCCAAAGGGGGTGACAAGATAAGTTATCTCCCCTAAGGGGTATATGAGCCCCCCGGAAAACCGTTAACGATTATGCTGCGACAAACTCCTTAAAAGATATACAAAAGACTATTAAGATAATACAACAAGCCTAAACACAGAACCCGAGAAGGAGGTGTCCCCAATGGCCGCTGAGGAGCTTCTCAAATACCAGAGGATAGTAATCGACCAAGACACGTGCATAAGCTGCGGAGCATGCGTCAGCGTATGCCCTGCAGGCGCGCTGGAGCTCGACGAGGAGACAGCAAAGGCCAGGCTGATCTGGGACAAGTGTGTTGACGACTTCAGCTGTGTAGATGTTTGCCCAGTGTACTGTATATACAAGACAAGCGAGGCCCCGGACGAGCATAAGGCGAAGGATGGTTGGTACCGCTTCTCCCGCGAGCTGAGCGAGGAGGAGAAGCAGGCCTTCGAACAGTGGAGGCAGCAGTACGGGGTAACGGGCAACCCAGCACAGTAGCCACTCCAGGAGCAAGCGTTTCCTGGAAACAAGTGTGGCTCCCACCTAATATTCAGTGTTTTTACCAAGAATCCCCGAATCACGATACCCAGGCATTTAACCTCTAGATACATACACCATTCCCGCCTCCTGCTTCTCTCCCTCCCACGGAGTATATGTGTATACTAGAAACGTTCTCAAGCAAACATAGACACGCCAGAGTACAAAAGAAGGTGATAGGATGTCTTACAAGGCGATAGGCTATGAGGATTTCGTGCATCTGAAGGACAAGGCCCTCGTGGTTGATGTGAGGAGCCCTGATCAGTATGAGAAAGAGCACATACCCGGCGCCGTTAACATGCCCTTGGACCAGCTTGAGGAGAAACTAGAGGAGCTTCCCCGGGACAAGCCCATAGTAGTATACTGTGGGAGCAGCAGGTGCACAGCCTCCCTTAAGGCCGCCCGCCTTCTATCGGAGAAGGGCTTCAACAACGTCTACAGGTATGTGGGGGGCCTGGCCGACTGGAAGGCACACTCCTCCTAGGACTTCATAGTAGGGCCTTCTGGGATTTTTTATCGAATAGATGGATCTTGGAGAAGTTGGGCCTTATCCTTATCCTCTGACCCGCCTCTGGCATGCCGTCGGCGGGAACCAGCATTTTCAGAACATGGTCGCCCACCTGCACGTTTATCAGAAACTCCTTACCAAGGGGCTCCACCACGTATATGCTGCCCTCCAGAGTTTCCTCCTTATCAGCATCCCCGGGTCCCACCATCTGGAGATCCTCAGGCCTGACGCCTAGGACCACCTCACGCTGGCCATCCTTTGCCACGTTGGGGGGCACGTTCGGTAGCTTGAGTTTAATACCGCTTGACACGAAGAACACACTGTTGTCGTCGGGGGCCTCCAGCTCCCCTTCAATGAGGTTCATGGGTGGGCTCCCTATGAAGCTGGCTACGAAAATGTTAGCAGGCTTGTTGTATAGGGTCTGGGGGTCCGCGTACTGCTGTAGGCGGCCCTTGTTCATCACCGCTATCCGGTCGGCCATGGTCATGGCCTCGACCTGGTCGTGGGTCACGTAAATGGTTGTTATCCGCAGTTCTTTCTGGAGCCTCTTTATCTCGGCCCTCATGAGAATCCTGAGCTGGGCGTCAAGGTTGCTAAGCGGTTCGTCGAGGAGGAGGACGTCGGGTTCCTTTACAAGCGCCCTGCCTAGTGCTACCCTCTGTTTCTGCCCTCCGCTGAGCTGGGCGGGTTTCCGGTCGAGCAGCTCGTCTATGCGCAGGAGCCGAGCTATCTCTCTTACCTTCTTGTCTATCTCCCTCTGTGGCTCCTTCTTCAGCTTGAGGGGGAAGGCTATGTTGTCGTAGACGCTCATGTGGGGGTACAGGGCGTAGCTCTGGAAAACCATCCCTATGTTCCGATCCTTGGGTGGGAGGTCGGTGACATCCTCGTTGTCAAATAATATGCGGCCCCTGCTTGGACGGTATATGCCCGCGACCATAAGGAGCGTTGTGGTCTTGCCGCAGCCGCTGGGTCCTAGGAAGGCCACGAACTCCCCGTCATCTATCTCAAGGTTAAGGTCCACCACGGCCCTTACCTTGCCGAAGAACTTGGATATGTTATCAAGGGTCACTCTAACCATGTCATCACCCCTTCACACCGCCCACGTATATGCGTAAGAGGACCTTCTGGGACACGCTGAAGAATATGAGGGTAGGGATAGCGTAGAAGAGGCCAAGTGCGGCTAGCATGCCCCAGTCAATGTGTATGAACTCCCCGATCATATAGTATATCATCACGGGGAGGGTGTAGTACTCCTCCTGGGCCACGTATGTGAAGACTAGGAGAAACTCGCTCCACCCGCTGAGGAAGGAGAATATACTCACAGCAGCGATTCCGGGAAGCACGAGGGGGAGTATGACGGTCCTCCAAACCTTCCACCGGCTGGCCCCGTCAACCAGGGCGGCCCACTCGAGGTCCCAGGGGATGTTGTCGAAGAACCCCTTTATTATCCACGTGGCCATAGGTATCTCGAGACCCGCTTTTATCAAGGCTATGCCGACTAGGGTCACGAATCCCTTGCCGTATAGGCCCAGCTTGTTCAGTATTACGAAGAGGGCTATGAGTAGGATGACGCTGGGGAACGCGTGCAGTGCTATTATGAACTGCATGAGAGCGGTTCTTCCCTTGAACTCCATCCGCGACAGCGCATAGCCGGAGAGGCTGCTCACGAAGACCACTAGGCCTGACACGGTTAGTGCCAGGGCTAGCGTGTTTATGGTTATGGGCCATATGTTCGGGTACTCCTTCTCACCCATCTTTATCGGGGACCACAGGAACCTCCAGTTGTCCAGCGTTAGGTCCGTGGGCAGTATCCCTAGGATGACCTTCCCGCTGAAGCTCTGCGAAATTATCCACCCGTACATCAGCCAAATGGGGATAGCCGGCACCACAGCTACGAGTATCACCACTGCTATTACCATCATCCTCTCCAGCCGCGCTCTAGCAATCCTTTTACGAATGTCTTCGCCCGTGCGGCCCACTGTTCACACCTCCACCTTGCTGGGCTCCATCATTCTCCTGAACCCGAATATCTTGAAGTACAGTACAATCAGGACAATGCCGATGATCACGAGAATTAGGGATAGCGCGCTGGCGTAGCCGTAGAGGTACTCGGCGAAGGCCTTACTGTACGAGTACAGGCTCCAGACCATCACGCCCGCACTCCTAGCAATGCCGTAGCCCTGACCACTCCCTGCTCCCCAGACCATTAGGATGTACTCATAGGAGGATAGCAGGCTGAGGGTTTGCCATGCAGTGACGAAGAGCATGGGCCACTTGAGCAGGGGTATTATGACCCTCCTTGCCGCTTGGAACTCGTTGGCCCCGTCCACGTAGCTGGCGTTTATGAGGTCGGTGGGTATGGACTTTATGGCGGCCGTGTAGACTATCATGCCGAAGCTGGCCCCCACGTAGCCGTTTATCATTATCATGAGCAACTGTGAGTAGGGGGTTCTCAGCAACCAGCTGTCTGGAAGAAGGTCTTCAGGTACCCCCATGAGCCTAAGCATGTCATTGAGCAACCCGTTGCGGGGATCGATGAACCAAATCCACATGAGCGCGTAGATAATGCCCGGCGTTATCCTGGGCAGAAGCCACGTTATCCTGAGTATCATCGAGAGGACCTCGTTTCGCACGAAGAAAGCAATAGCCAGGGAGAGAACCAGCGCGTAGAAAGCGTTTATCGCCAGGACCGAAACCACGTAGAGCACAGTGACCTTAAGCGTCAGAGGTATGTTGGGGTCCTCCGCCGTGAATATGCGGCGGAAGTTGTCCAGGGTGAGACTAACCTTGTCTGTGAAGAAGTCCTGTATGAACGCGAGGAAATTCCTTATGCTGAGGTCGGTGAACCCAAGGTAAACTGTAAGCGCGAGTGGTGAGACCCATGCTAGCCCAATCATTATGAACAGTGGTGTCAGGAAGAGGAGCGGGAGTATCCACCTACGTATCTTTTTTGCCAAACAAGACCACCCTCCACCACGGGCGGACCAGGTGTCATGCCATTAGGTTTTCATATATTCTAAGGAACGCTCCTATGACTCCCTATTGAAAAGGACTTGATAGTATATGAGGTGGGGATGGGAGTTGTGTTCGTATGGGTTTATGTGTTGAAAAAATAAATGGGTTTCCCGGAAGCGGGCGTTGCCTTATCTTATTATGACGTCGTCGCCTAGCTCTGCCTGAAGGGTGCTAACTAGCTCGTCTAGGGCCTGCTGGGGTGTGGCCTCTCCCTTCTCAACCTTGGCTATGGCGGTAATCCAGGCCTCCTTGTATATAGAGTACTTGGGATGCAGTGGCTCGAAGCTTGTGTACTCGACCATGTAGGCTACCTCCCTGTGGAAGCGGGATTGCTTGTAGTAGGGGTGCTCCACAGTCGTTGTCCTTACAGGCAGGTGGGCACTGTCAACAGCGTGTATGGCGTCGAAGGGAGCCGAGGTTGCTAGTAGTATCAGCAGGAAGGCCACCTCAGGATACTTGGACTGGCTGGTCACGTAGTAGAGATAGGGGCTGCTCAGCGTCATTGGCTTGAGGCCCTTTTCAGGAGCGGGCACCAGTGCGAATCCTATGTTCTCCCACTCATAGTCCTCAGGAAGAGCCCCAAGCTGCTCGTGGTACTCGACCCTCTGCCACTCGGCCCAGTGCCAGGTTCCTCCAAACCAGAAGAGAACCCTGCCGTTAACAAAGTCGCTGTGTATGGTCCTCCAGTCGGTGCCTATCATGGTCTCAGGGAGCACCTTGTCCTCCTGAGCCATACGGTAGAGGAGCTCGAGTGTCTTCAGGGCGGCGTTCTTGTCGAGAACCAGCTTGCCCGAGGCGGGGTCCTGAGAGGCCCCTCCGTACTGGTAGTAGAGTATCAGGAAGGGTGTACCTCCCCAGTTGGGCCGGTGGTAGAAGCCCCACTCCACGAGTCCCTGCTCCTTGGCTTGGCGGGCCACCTCTATCAGGTCCTGGAGGGTGACCTCTCCGCTCCTAATCCTCTCGGGGAGGCTGTTTATCTCCTCCTCGCTCCACCCCAGCTTCCTCAACACGTCTTTCCTGTAGTAAAGGGGCCTAGCCTCAGTGTCCTGGGGGAGGGCCCATGTCTTGCCCTTGTACTTGACAGCGTTCCACAGGGTGGGGAACACGTCCTCTAGAAGCTTGCTGTACTTGTTAATATACTCGTCAAGGGCGATCACATAGCCTCCATCGACGAGCGTGGGCAGGTTTTTCATGGCTATTATGTCGGGTGCCTCGCCCGCTGAGAACGCGGCTGTGAGCTTGTCCATGTAGTCTCCTCGGAAGAACTGGGTCTCTACCTCTATCCTCACGTTCGAGCCCGTTGCTGCTAGTATCTTGTTGAGCTCCTCTGCAGCCCTCTTTATGTTCTCAACCCTGGTCGTGTCAACTGGGGAGCCTGAGGCCCATGCCTTAATCCTGATAACGCCCTCTCCACCTGCAGCCTTCTCTACAGTCTGGGTGACCGTCTGTGTAACAGTTACTGTGGCTCCCGTCCCGCCAGCCGCTTGCGTAACGGTCTTTGTTGTAGTAACGGTCTCCACGGTGGTCTTCCCAGGGGCTGCCACATAGCCGATGGCCAGCCCTATAACCAATCCTACTATGAGAAGAGCTATGGCAGTCGCCTGGAGCTGGGCCCTACCTAGCCTGCTATTAGACATAACTAACTATCCCCCCCATATGTACGTTTGTGAACAACTGTATATACGGTTGTATAAATACTTAACCACAAAAAATACGCATAAAACACAAAAAACAACAATCCAAGCACAGCTCGCACACGTAATATTAATAGACCACAACCGCAAGAACACAAAACACGAGCCGCCGTAGCTCAGCCTGGTGGAGCGCCGCCCTGGTAAGACCCCCCAGTAAGGCGGAGGTCCCGGGTTCGAATCCCGGCGGCGGCTCCATTACTTCATTCTTCCTTATTCTCAATACGGGTTGCACGCGCTTTATCAGAATCCAGTTACATTCGGTGCAGAAAGCCCTACGTAGACAGAGCTCCTCATATTACTCTCCCCTCAGTACCTTTCTACAACGTTTTCTCACAAAGTTACATCCGACCATTTTACATTGACTCAAATTAACGTCATAAAACACCGCTCCTAGGCGAGGCTCCATACCAGTGTACTGGGTTTGACAATTTTTGTCAATCCCAACCATTATACGCCGGGCCTCGTAGTGAGACCAAGGATACCACAGCACAGGCGGAGCTTTCTCTCATCTGAACTGTTGGGCCTAGGGTGACCGGTCATGGCAAGGTCGAGTCTAGGTTGGCTTGCATTGGCCGTTTTATTGTTTACACCATTCTTGGCGCCAGCAGCCGTAATATCGCAGAGCGGGTCAGAGTGGACCCTCCTCGTATACATGGCGGCTGACAATGACCTGGAGGCCTTTGCTCTGGCAGACCTTGATGAAATGGAGAGGGGGCTAGCTGCCGCAGGTGGCTCGGGCCCTGTTAACGTGGTTGTGCTTGTAGATAGAAGTGCTAGGGAGTACGAGTATGGAGACCTACCGCCGAGTGTTCTGGAGTCTGTGGAGAACACGCCCCAGTGGAGCACCGCGCGCGTGTTGAAAATAGTCCCAGACTCTGGGCCTGGAGTTGTATCAGAGGTTCTGGAGGACTGGGGAGAGGTCAACATGGGGGATCCCACGACGCTTGCCCGCTTCCTCAGATACGCGGTTGATAACTTCCCCTCGCAGCACATGGTTCTTATAATTTGGGACCATGGTAGCGGGCCAGGTGTGATGGCACTCGATGTAGACAATGGAGGCGATCTCCTCACTCTCAGGGAGCTTAGACAGTCCCTTCAAGGCGTTGGCAGGGTGTTTGACATAATTGGGTTCGACGCCTGCCTTATGGCAAGTGTGGACACCGCCTACGCGCTCAGGGGGTTGGCTGAATACATGGTTGCGTCTGAGGAGACCGAGCCAGGCGATGGATGGCCCTACCACGCTATACTTGAGAGGCTGTCATCTGAGCCGGGTATGAGCGCGGAGGACCTAGGCCGGCTGATTGTCGACTCATATATAGGGTACTACAAGGTCCAAGAGATCCCCGAGGTCACCCTCTCACTAATCCACCTGGAGGGCTTCGAGGGGAAAGGCTTCGAGGACATGATGAGGGCCTTCGTGGATCAGGCCCTCGATAACCTTGATGCCGTCAAGCAGGCCCGTAGGGGGGCCCTGGAGTTTGGGGGAGGCGATGAGGCCCAGTATGGGGCCAACCAGGTGGACGCCCTCTCTTTCCTAGCACCCCTTTCCAACCAGATAGAGGCAGCGCGGAGTCTGAGAGAGTTCTTGGAGAACAGCATAGTCTATAACAGGGCTTGGGGCGAGAGGGTGGGGGGAG
>JALTXS010000137.1 GCA_027048265.1 Desulfurococcales archaeon | reverse complement strand
CTACATCCCCCGCTCCCCCGGGCCCGGCTTCCGTGTGAAGCTCCCCGAGGGGCTTAAGAAGATACTCCGGAAGGAGGGCTTCGAGCTCGAGTAACCTCCCCCGGGTTCATGGGTTTCCTTCTACTTCTCCCCCAGTGACCTCAGGTATATTGGGGCAAGTAGTATTCCCAGGAACCCCAGGTTACCAATAACCTGCGTGAGGCTTATCACATTCTGGGCCTCTAGGGAGACTAACGTGTAGCCCAGCGCCTGAACGCCTATCAGTGCAAGGAACTTGCCCAGGCTCGCGTTGGCCAACACCATTGCGCTGACTGCTTGGAATAGGCTGTAGAGGCTCTTCCGGTAAAGCTGGTAAAGGGTATGCCCCTGGAAGAGCACGTCGTGGTAAATGGGCGCCAGGGGCACGAGGACCCCCAGGCTCTCCAATATCCCGAAGCCGAAGCCCGTCCAGGCCGCCCGCTCCTCACCCCTGCCATGTACAAGTAAGGTGATAGCGGTCCTCTGGACTAATGCGAGGAAGAGGCCCTGGGCGACGGCCGTTGCAAGGGGGCTCCCCTGCCACTCCAGGTGGGGCAAAACCTTGTTAATCAACCCAATGGATAGTATCGAGGCGACCAGACCCACCGCCATGTCACCCAAGAACAGGCGCCCCCCGCTGACCACCAGCACGAACACCAGGGGCACCACCACGCCCGCGACAAGCGCCACGAGAAGCACGCTCAGCATCTCCATGCCCCGGCCCCAAACATAGCTTCATGTGGGAGAATGGTTTAAAGGAGAAAGGGCCTTGGCATCAACCGTCAAAGTGCTTAACCTGGGCCTCGCCCACCCCCGCTACGCCCTGGCCCTAGAGGAGAGCCTCGCCGCCCGGAGAAACCCCCCGCTGGAGCCCGTGGTGGTCACGTGGAGGAGCCCCACCCGATGCTACGTACACGGGAGGGGCAGGCCCCCCACCGCCGAGCTCGCAGAGGTGCCCCGGGAGGCCTGCGTGGTGGAGAGGTTCACGGGCGGCGGTACGGTGTACGTGGACGAGGGGGTGCTATGCATAGGTGTGACCCTCCCCACCCGGAGGCCGGCGCGGAAGGACGTGGGGGTTCTATACAACGTGGTGCTACAGTCGATTCTAGACGAGCTGAACAAGAGGCAATGTTGTTTCGAGAGGCGAAATACCAACGACGTAGTCTACCGGGGGTGGAAGGTCATGGGCACCGCGGGCGCCATTCGCTCGAGAGCCTACCACCTTCACTTCACGGTTCTGTTGCACGCCGACCTAGGTTGGGGACTACGCTGGTATAGGCCTCTGGAGGAGCTCATGCGCCTCCACAGGGGTAGGGCCGTGGACCCGGTGAAGCACCGTCCCCGGAATCTCTACGAGCTGGAGCCCAATGTGGCGTGGTCGGGTCTGGTGATGGAGACCGTAGTAGAGGCGGTGGGCCGCCTCGGCGTGATGGGATAGTTCCGGGGTTGTTGTTTTTACAACTTGTGAGGAGATGGTGGTGGGATTGTTACACAGTTGTGGGCTCTTTTGTCACAATAGTTACATACATACCATTTATGCAAAAGAGCCCCCCAAGAGAATCTCCCAGATTTTACACTTCCCCCTAACCCTTTACACACTCTCCTCTGACTAGCATCTCGGGTGTCCGCCTGTATGACCGAGCTTGAGCTCTACCTTAGGGAAGACCCCTTCCAAGCCTACGACGCCTCCAGCCTCCGCGACTCCCTGGAGGAGGCCCTGGGCCTCTACAGGCTCCTCGACCCTCAGGGGCGCCTCACGCCCCGGGGCGAGCAGGAGGCGGGGCTCTTCGACAATGGGCTCATCCTGAGGATTTTTGACCTGATGGTCACCGCCCGTATCCTGGACGGGTGGCTCCTAAAGCTCCAGAGGATGGGCAAGATAGCCCTTTACGCGCCCAGCAAGGGCCAGGAGGCCGCCATGGGGGCCAGCACCCTCGCGCTTGAGCCCGTTGACTGGATCGTGACCATGTACCGGGACCTCCCCGCGTTTCTCGCTAAGGGCATCCCCATTGGGACCATACTGGACCGGTTTATGGCGAACGCGGATGACCCCTACCGGGGGAAGGAGATAATCGTACTGGGGAGCAAGAAGCACCGCGTCCTCCCCGCCGCCATAACAGTAGGGAGCAGCGCCCCTCTGGCCGCGGGCTTTGCCCTCGCCTCCCGCATAAGAGGGGAGAGCCACGCCACCGTCGCGTTCATGGGCGATGGCGCCACCAGTAGGGGGGAGTTCCACTGGAGCATGAACTTCGCCAGCGTCATGGATGCCCCGGCCGTCTTCACGGTGGTGAACAACCAGTACGCTATAAGCGTCCCCATACACAAGCAGACCCGCTCCAAGACCATAGCCGTAAAGGCCCTGGCCTACGGCGCGAGGGGTATGAGGGTTGATGGCAACGACCCCCTTGCTTCCTACAGGGCCATGAGGATGGCCCGTGACTACGCGGTCGGTGAGAAGAGGCCCGTGCTGGTGGAGATGGTGACCTACAGGGCGGGGAG
>JALTXS010000136.1 GCA_027048265.1 Desulfurococcales archaeon | reverse complement strand
ACAGCGTCACCAGCATTGACGGGTGGATGGAGAACGCCGTGCTGGCCCACTCGTTTAGCAAGACCTTCGCCATGACGGGGTGGAGGCTGGGTTTCGTCGCGGCTGACAAGAGGGTCATAGACAAGCTCTTCAGCCTCGCGGTGAGCATATACAGCTGCGCTACGAGCTTCGCCCAGAAGGCGGGGGTCGCGGCGCTGAAGGGCGACTGGGAGCCCGTTCGGAGGATGATAGCAGAGTTCAACGAGCGCAGGAAGCTCATGTACGAGCTACTCAACAAGGTCCCCGGATTCGAGCCCAACATGCCCGGCGGGGCCTTCTACATGTTCCCCAGGGTTCGGAGGGCCTTGGACATGCTGGGGATGGACGTGGTAGAGTTCGTGGAGACCCTGCTGGCCGAGAAGGGCGTGCTGATACTCCCCGGCTCCTCGTTCCCCGACAAGACGGGGAGGGACTTCGTGAGGATAAGCTACGCGTCAAGCCGGGAGGACATTATAGAGGGCATGAATAGGTTGAGGGAGTTCGTGGAGGAGAGGGCCCGCTAAAAACCCGGGTGTACGCAGGAGGAGCTCTCGCGTATCTGCCCCTGTCCTCTTTTTGCCAGCTATTTCTCGAAACCTACTATCTCGGCGAGGGCCTCCTCGCCCCTCACCTGCACTATCCTCACCTTGACCCGGTCCCCCACGGTGCCCCCGCCGTTTATCTTTATCCTCATCCCCGCGTAGTGAGCTATGCCCCTGCCGTCACCGTCTACATCGCTTATCTCCAGGGTTAGTGTCTGGCCTTTGTGGAGTTTTTTCGAGCCATACTCTGTGGGGCGGGGGATGCGGGGGTAGACGCTGTACCTGTTCATATCCCTCCGATACACGTCCTTGTGATCCCTGTATCGTGTCATGTCAGTTCACCTGGCGTGTGGTTGCTTTTTCTAGGGTTCTTGGGAGAAGTAGTGTCTGGGGCTGGGTGGTTGTCTGTCTGGGTTGGGCCATATATCATGTTATGCTACCTTCCTTGAGGGAGAATTGGTTCCTAAGAAGTCGTGTATAAGCGGCATATATAAGGATTCTGCTCACAACCGGGGGGATAGCCTCCTTAGACCGCCCCAGAGGAGCCTCCGCGCTAAAAGGCCCAGGCCCACTGGGGCGACAATAGGCTCCACCTGTCCCCGGGCGATGGCCTTGACAATGCCCTCCACCACATCGCTCGCATCGGCTACCCTCACCCTGGTGCGGTACACCCCAATGTACTCTGGTATGTGGGCATCGCTCCCCGCCATGCAGGAGAGGCCCTCCCTGCGGGCTGCCTCCAGCGCCCTTCGGTTCACACCGGGTAGCAGGGCTCCCGCGTTGAAGCACTCTAGGGATAGGCTGACCCTTTTGAAGAACCTGAGCCTGTCACCCACGCCGCTCCTGAGGGTGTCGTAGGGATGGGCGGGCACCAGGGCGCACCCGTGTTCACGGGAGTAGTCTACAAGCTCCCCGGGCTCCCTAGGCGGCTGGGTGGGGGGTACTTGGGGGCAGTATACCAGGACGTCGCCCCAGGTGGTCCTGACCTCGTTGCCAGGTACAACCCTGAGGATCTCCTCACCCAGCTCGCGGGCGTATGCGATGGCCTTCAGGGAGCCCTCGAAGGTGTCGTGGTCGGTAACGGATATCGCGTCCAACCCCCTCCTCGCGGCTATCTTCACAACTTCCCTGGGATGGGGCCTTCCATCGCTCACCAGGGTGTGCATGTGGAAATCTCCTATCACCATCACGAGTTTCACCGTATCAAGCGTTCCCCCTAGTGGAGCTATGGTTGCTGTGGGATCAAGTATTTATCCAACTGGGCCCAAGAGTTGATCCCCCGGGCCCCTAGGGTGTCCAGGCTTATCCATTGGTTTGGGGCTTAATGAACTTGGGGTGGAGGACGTGGAGGAGAGGGAAGGCCTAGGGCAGGCCTCTGAAGCTCCCCAGGGACACGGGCCTGTTTCACCCTTCGGCCCCCCCGAGGAGAGGGCTAGGGTGTTCCTCGCGGAGTATGGTGAGAGGGGCCGTCTTGTCCTGGAGGCTGCTATTTCTGCTTGGAGGAGGATAACTTCCCTGGGGCTTCCCCGGCTGGGTGACTTTGACTACAAGACGCTCGTTGCGGAGATGAGGGAAAGGGGTGTAAGGTACAGGCCCAACCAGCTCCTCAGGAGGCTTGAGAGGGACTATGACCTTATAGAGACCAGCTACAAGTCCTCCAATCAGCACTGGTGGGTTTTCAGGGACCGGGAGGCCGTCGAGAGGGCCCTCAGTGGTACAACCTCCCCGGGAACGGGCGCCGGTGGCCCAGTGGACGACCCCCGGAGGGTGGCTCTCCTGGTCAAATACTCTGCCCTGGAGCCCCAGAGGCTCCTTGAGGAGCTCCGCTACTACGAGTCTAGGGGAGGGGGGCTGACTGAGAGGGAGAGGGAGAGGCTCCGGGGCCTCCTCCTCAGCCGTGTGGATGAGGTGGCGGAGCTCCTGGCCCGCATGAGGGAGGAGGGGAGGGAGGCCTTTGGGC
>JALTXS010000135.1 GCA_027048265.1 Desulfurococcales archaeon | reverse complement strand
ATGTTTGATAACCGGGTTGGTAGCGTGCTTGTTGTCGACTCTGATGGTAAGCTGGTGGGTATTGTGACTGAGAGGGATTTGGTTTACCTCATTGCGCGTGGCATAGAGTTTCTTGCAAGTAGGTATCCTGTGTGGGAGATTATGAGTGAGGATCCCGTGACTGTGGGTCCCGATACAAGTATACAGGAGGCTATGGAGAAAATGAAAGAGCTCAAAATTAGGCATCTCCCTGTCGTTGATGATGAGGGAAGGCCCCTCGGGGTTATATCTATGCGTGATATTATAGAGCTTATGCTTGCCTTCACGGACTTTATAAGAAAGTCGGGGAAGGGATAAAGTATTTTTTACCCATGCGTTCAACAAGATTTTAATAGAGATATAGGCAGAGTGCCGCGGTAGCCTAGCCTGGCCAAGGCGCCGGCCTGCTAAGCCGGTGGGGGTCTCCCCGCGCGGGTTCAAATCCCGCCCGCGGCGCCATGCCTAATTTCATTGTCTCTTTTGCCGTTTTTGTTAAACTTTAGGGCTTTTCTGGTGGTTGTCGTGATTGTATTATTCTCTAGAAGCTCTTAGAGTGGGTTGGTTTGAGGCCTATCATATGCCTTAGATTATCTAGAGTTGGGGAGGTTGTCGTCTCGGAGGTTGACCCCAAGAGAGATGAGCATGTTATTATAGACTATTATAGGGGTCTGGACGAGGGGTCTCTCTACATGCGGTTCATGGCAGTTGTTAAGAATGTGGAGCGCTTGGTTGATGGGATGATTAGCAGGGGGTGCCGCTTCGTCTCTGTCTCGGTGGACGGACGCGTTGTTGGAATGGGGGAATTATGCAGGGAGAGGGGAGAATGCTGGGCGGCTCTCAGCATTAATAGAGCTTATAGGAAGAGGGGGTTAGGCAGTATCCTGCTCTTTGGAATGCTTTGCTTGTCCAAGGACTGGGGATGTTCACGGGTTTTGGGCGACGTGCTTGTTTTTAATGATGTTGGTTTGAGGTTTTTTAGGAGAATGGGGGGTGTGGTGGATGTGATAGAGGATAGTGCCGTTAGGGGACACATTCCTGTGGAACAGGGTATTTTTAGTATAAGTGCTTTTTTGGCTGATAAGGGGCTGGTTGTTAACTGTGGTTCTTCTTGCATGTAGTGATCGCGATTACTTTTAGACTGGAGTTTATGTACAGGTTGTACAGGTTGGCTAATTGGGGGCGGTTAGGATATGGCTCGTGGTAAAAGAGCAGGGGGAGTCTGGAGTTCTGGTGGGTCTTTTGTAAGAAGGATACAGATGACTGGGGGGTCCACTTACATTGTCTCGCTTCCCAAGGAATGGGTAAGGTCTGTTGGCCTTAGGCATGGGTCTGAGATATATATTGATGTCCTTCCCGACTATTCTCTGAGAATCCAGCCTTCCCCCTTGGGGTCTTCTATTCCTAGAGAAAAGGAGATAATTATCACACCCGAAAGTCTGCCCATAGCAATCATAGAAATCCTGTCTGCCTATCTAGCAGGTCATGGTAGTATAAGGCTTAGGTATGAAAACGTCGACATTAGGGATGTGATTAGGGTAATAGAGACCGCCCGTAGTAAGGCTATCGGGCTCGAGGTTTTTGAAGAGAAGGATAGAGAAATCATGCTTTACATTATTGTTGACACGTCTTACCTGACGCTTAAAGAATCTGTAGAAAAGCTCACCAATACTACTCGCTCGATGCTTGAAGATCTAGAGCGATTGTTCGAAACCGGGAATCACTCAATAGTAGGAAGTGTTGTGGAGAGGGACAATGTGGTTGACAAGCTTTTCCTGCTTGCAATGAGACAACTCAACCAAATATTATCCGGAAAGCTTAGTCCGTCTAGCCAGGGGTTAGAGCACTTGCCCCAAGCCTTGAACCTGGTTGTTTTCCTGAAGAGTGTGGAAAGGATAGCAGACCATACGGTTCTCCTGGCTAAGAACTTGGTGAAAACTAGATTCATCAGTGGAGTGGATATGATGTTTGTAGAGCTGTTCAAGCTGACCAAGAACATGTACAAATTGGCGGTTAGGGGGTTCAACAAGAAGGATAGGACATATGCGAGTAAGGTTCTTAAACACATTGAGGAGGCCAGGCTCCTTGATAACAGGATAAGGGAAAAGCTCTCAGTTGACGGAGTCTCCCCCGAGGTGTTCCTTATTTTGGACAGTCTTAGGAGGATAAGGGCTTATAGTATAGACATTGTTGAGGCCACTATAAACTCTATACATGTGACCGAGGCTCTGGGTCCTCCTAAGGTATGAGACTCCTAATAGGATCCCCATAGGTTGCCTCTAGAACCCTGGACACCATTTCCCTTATGCGCGGTTCGCCTGCCTCCTCTGAGAGCATCTCTGCCTTCCTGACTATGTTGTCCCTCGTAAGAGGATGCTGTGGGTCACCCAGGGGTGTTTCCTCATATATTTCAATGACGCCGTTATTACGCGTGGTTATTCTGAGGAGTACTGGCTGTTTCTCAGGGTACATGGCCGTGAAATCAGGCCTTATCCTTATAGTCACTTTCCTCTCAAGCTCTCTTACAAGGGGGTCGTGTAGACCTCTCTTCAGGTCATATATACTACTCCATCCCCTAGTTAGGCTTAGACTTGTGAGGAAGGTTAGGCTGAACTTCGCCTCATCCACGGTCATCGGACCTACAATATCCGCTACCTGATAAGCCTCCTCAAAAACTTCTAGCTCTATCTTCTCTATATCTCGGACATCGACTTTCTCAGATGCCTTCAGAGCAACCTGTATGACCGTCTGGGCATTCCTAGAAGCTGGGTACAGCTTGTGGGATACTCTATTTACAGCAATGTCCCAGGGTGGTGACAGGGCTTTCTCAATATTGCATTCTCCGTTCATGACTTTGCAGACTCCACGTTCTGACTCGAAGACCTTCTTGTTCCACTGGGGGACGAAACCCACCAGCCCGTTGGAAACGAGGCCAGTGAATGCCGCATGCGTGGTGCTCAGCGGCTTTACTGACACTTCTCTACCTATTATTCCCCAGAGGCCAGCCGAATATGCAGCAGCGGTTGATGCGGCCTTTGACACCTCGTCCTGGGCTTTCCCCAGGAGACTGGCGACCGCAGCCGCTACTCCCACACCCCCTGCAGTGGATGTGGTGTGCCAGTACCTGTAGTGCTTCTTCCCCAGTAGGATGCCTACCCTGCCAGTTATCTCATAGCCTATCATTATCGCCTCTATTGCCTCCTCCAGCGTGTTGTTATTTTTCTCTGATAGGGATATTATTGTGGGTATAATGGATGCTCCAGCATGGACAAGCCCGGGGGCCAGCCAGTCGTCAAGCTCTAGCACATGGGCTGAGAACGAGTTTATTATACTGGCGCTGAGGGTGTTCGTCTTGCTCCATTTACCTAGCACGGTACTGTCGCCATGTCCTTCCCCTACTATATTGTATATTTCCCTGGGTTTTGGGTCGAGGATATAACCCGCGGCTGCTAGTGATAATATGTCTAAAAGAAGGGTGCGTGTTCTCTCGTATTCCTTTTTGCCAGCTCTTCTTATGCTGTTTATGCTCTCTGCTACTATCTCGTCTATGATGCTTGTCAATAATGCGCACCTATTTGCTCATGCGTTTGCACAGACTTACTGGTAGCTTTACCCTTTGGAGCGGTAATATTGTTTGTTTTAGAATAGTTTCGATACGCTATAGATTTAAACAATCCATAGCTATTAAGAGAACAGGGGACGCATAGTGTCTTCGGCAGAGGACATAATAAGCGACGTGCTGAGCTCACCCAGCGTCTTCAAAGACAAGGCCAAACTATACCCAGAATACCTACCCCAGCGCCTACCCCACAGGGAAAACCAGTTAAAGAGCCTAGCAAACGCGTTCAAGAACCTAATAACCAACCCCGGGGAAAGCGTCCAGAAGGTTGTGTTAGTCGGAAGCTATGGCACTGGAAAGACTGTTACATCCCGCGTATTCGGGAAGACTATATCATCACTGGCGTCTAACAGTGGTATAAGGTTAAAATACGTCCACGTAAACTGCTACAAAGCACGTACACTGCCCCAGATACTTCACTCCATAGCAAAGGAACTGGGAATTTATATCCCTCCACGAGGTCTGAGCACACAGGAAATGATGAGGGCCATTCTTGATGAACTCGACAGGAGAAAACTCTACACCATAATAGCCCTCGACGAGTTCGATTATTTCGTGTCATCCAACCCGGGGAGCAGCTCTACCTACACGCTTGTCAGAGCATATGACGATGAGCCTCATAGGACCAAGAGGGTAAACTTCATCTTCATAGCAAGGAGCTCCCAAGTGCTGGACCTGCTTGAGCCAGCTACCAGCACGTTCTTTGTGAAGAATATAATAAGGTTCCCCCCATATTCTTCTGGGGAATTATATGATATTCTAAGGGACAGAATACCCCTAGCATTCCACGAGGGCGTTATTGACGATAATGTGGTAAGATACATTGCTGACCTAGAAGGAGCTGATAAGGATGGTTCGGGTAGTGCTAGAACTGCACTAGAAATATTAGTAAGGGCAGGAGAAAGCGCGGATAGTGAAGGAAGAGGGTATGTCACTATAGAAGACGTGCGTAAAGCCCATGTCATAGTAAAGCCTGAGCTTGCAATGCTCCAGGATACTATAGAGGCTCTCGGGCTACACCACCTGTTATTACTGCTAGCAATAATAAAGACGTTGAAAGACAAGGGGGAGGGCTTCGTTAGGATAGGAGACGTTGAAGAAAACTACCACATGCTCTGCGAGAATTTTAGGCAGAAAAAAAGGAAACATACACAGGTTTACACGTACATCATGGACATGAGGAACATGAAGATAATACAGACCAAGACAAGCGGGAAGGGTTTTAGAGGAAAAAGCACGCTTATAGGCATAAGCAATGCTCCGCTAGACGTACTTGAGAAGAAGGTCGAGGAACTCATAGAGAACAGGCTAGCGGGAGAAGCGAGATGAACCAAAACCATAACCTTGATACAACGTTGCTTGGGAGCAGAGGTCGTATAAAGATACTAAAAACACTCTTCAACCAGGGAGAGATAAACATTACAAGAATAGTAAAAATGACTGGCCTTAATCACAGGAACGTTGAAAAGCATCTCGAAACCCTTGTGAGTCTCGGCCTTGTCAAGGAAAAGAAAATAGGAAGGATAAGACTATATTCAATAGATTACACTAACCCCCAGATACCTCTACTGGCCGAGATACTAGAGAAAACGAGCGAATAGGCGCTAGAAAACCTTTTCCCATATAACGTGACAAAACTTGTTAAACAAACCAAGAAATAGTGTGTGAACAACCAATGGAGCTCGAGAGGCTGGCAACTGGTGTTAAAGGCTTCGATAGACTCATAGAGGGAGGTATACCTAGAGGCTTCTTTGTAGCAGTTGTGGGTGAGCCAGGCGCGGGCAAGACAATATTTTGCTTACACTTTGCATGGAGGGGTGTGCAGGATAGAGATAAGGTTATCTATATCACTACCGAAGAAAGCCGGGAGTCAATAATAAACCAGGCTCAACAGTTCGGTTTTGACTTTTCAAAGGCGTTAGCAGAGAAGAGGATGATAATAATAGATGCACTCATGCGTGGACGAGACGACAGGTGGAGTATAAGAGAGCTTGAGCCCGAAGAGCTTGTACAAAAGGTTATAGAGGCTAAAAAAGAGCTTGGATATGGGCGAACACGGCTAGTCGTGGACAGTATGAGCGCATTCTGGATAGATAAGCCAGCAATGGCTAGGAAAATAAGCTACTACGTAAAACGTGTCTTATACAAATGGGATGTCACCGCATTACTCGTTTCCCAATACGCTGTTACAAGCGACTTGGCTTACGGGTTTGGGCTAGAACATGTCGCCGATGGTATCATAAGGTTCAAGAAGCTAGTGGTAAGAAGGGTTCTTAAGAGGTTCGTGCTTGTAGAAAAAATGAGGCAGACAAACCATGACCTGAGAGCGCATGAGATAACAATCGTACCCGGAGTAGGAATGATAGTTGTAAGACCTACTGAGAAGAGAGTTGAGGACACCCACCTGCCTAGAGGCTTGATGGAACAAATGAGGGAGGCCCGTGAGAAGGGGAGAAAAGCTTACTCGGGCGAGGAGGAGTGGTCCTCAAAATAACTATACTCGATGGGTACACGGACGAGCCTGCTGGGCTCGGCGTGCCCCCTTATTTAGATGTCTATCCTAGATATGCTGCGGGCACTATATGGGCACTTGAAAAAGATGCAATTGTTAAATATTATACAATAGATCAGGCTAGGTCCAATTGGGATAGCTTCTTCAAGGATGCTGATACTTCCAAATATACTATCGTAATAGCCGGGGTAGTTGTACCGGGTAAGTACCTTGCCGCAGACCCGCTAAAGGCTGAGGAAGCACTAGAACTTGGTCTCAGGCTACAGGCTTCTAGAACATTCGCTATCCTTGCTGGCCCAGCGGCGAAGTTTGGAATGGGCCTCGAGGGCGGCAGGCCAGCAGTGTCTTCAAGGAGGCTTGAAAAATATTATGATGCCTCGGTTAGAGGAGATATTGAAGTTTATTTACATGACCTCATATTAGATGGGCCTGAGAAGGCTGAGCCTTGGAGAAGGAGAGAGGACTATAACCTAGTTGATAAGGCTAGCATACTAGGAGCAAAGATTGTCAAGCAGCATCCCAACTATGGCTATAACTTAATAGCAGAGCTTGAGACCTACCGTGGATGCGCACGTTGGATAACTGGCGGGTGCTCCTTCTGTGTAGAGCCTCTCTATGGGAGGCCTATGATGAGAGATGTGAATGCAATAATAAAGGAGGCTGAAGCACTATATAATCAGGGTGTAAGGGCGTTCAGGGTTGGCAGGCAGGCTGATATACTAGTCTACGGAACAGGCTCGATGGGTGTGGATGAATTTCCGAAACCCAACCCTAACGCGCTAGAAAAACTCTTCAAAGGACTTAGGCAGGTCGTCAGCGACTCTGTTATACATATAGATAATGTTAACCCGGGCACCATAGCAAGGAATGAGAAAGAGTCAATAGATGCGCTTAAGGCGATTGTCAAGTATCATACGCCCGGCGATGTTGCTGCGATGGGGCTAGAGAGTGCGGATGAGCGTGTCATAAAGGCGAATAACCTGAACACCACACCCGATGAGACGTTGAAAGCCATAAGATTAGTCAACAAGATAGGATCTCGCCGAGGTTGGAATGGCATGCCCCACCTTCTTCCTGGTATAAATTTTGTCTTGGGCCTGCCAGGCGAGACTAGCAAGACATTTGACGAAAACCTGAATTTCCTGAACCGCCTGCTTAAGGAAGGCCTAATGATAAGGCGGATAAATATTAGGAAGGCCATGCCCCTACCCGATACTCGCCTTTTTGTAAAGTGGAGTGAGGGTCTTCTGAGGAGACATGAGAAGTACATTAAGAGCTTCACCTGGAAGGTCCGCCATGTTTACGATCCAGCTTTTCTAAGGATGGCGTTCCCCAAGGGCACTATTATAAAAGCTGTTTTTGTGGAGAAGACCGTGGATAGCTCTACCTACGCCAGGCCCGTAGGAAGCTACCCACTTACCATAGAACTACGTGGCAGACTTGATAGGCCATGTATTATAGATGTTGAGATTGTCGGGTGGAAATCAAGAAGCGTCAAGGGTAGAGTTGCTTCACTAAGAAGGTGTAGTTCACCTCCACAGTAACACCCATGACGTATTAGGCCGTTGAACACTTAATGTGCGTCTTGGATTCAGGTTATGTTCTTGATAAGTTTGGCCGTCTCTACAAGTTTGGCAGCAAGTTGTCTTCCAATACCATTTATATTGCTCAACTCAGTGACCGATGCTGAAGCGATGTCATCAATGCTCTTATAGCCTGCATTATATAATCTCCTAGCCCTAACCCTTCCTATACCAGGTATCCGCACAAGTTCAAGGAGCTCTGGCTTAACTCCGTATCTAATCTGTTGCTCTAACCTAGCATAGAGGGGAACCATTTCACTGTTTATTCCAGTAGTTTCCAGGATTCTTCTGAAGGAATACGCTATCCATTCAGCTGTCTCGACAATATTCCTCAGATCCCCGGGTCCTATGTCGTATCTTTCTATTATCGTCTCTTCGCTCTCCTCATTCACCCAGTCAAGTAGTAGGAGGGATGTCTTCAGTTCCTGATATATACGGTCGTAATCAGAATGTTCAATGTCCTCAAACCCCAAGAGCATGTCTGGTATATAAACGTCGAGTAACCTGTCAAGTTCCTCCAGTTCTTTGCGCCTGACTGGGAGGAGTATCATGTCGGGTGCGGCTGTTATGAGATGTAGCAGGCCAAAGTCGCTGTATCTCTTTGTCTTCTTTGATGCCCCCCTTAGGAGTACTAGTGCGGATGCGGGGTCTATGTATACCTCGGAGACCCTTTGGCCGAGTTGTGTTGCCTTGAACTTGCCGTCTTCTTCCACTATAAATCTACTTTTTATGAGGAAAGATAGGGCTGTTCTTAGCCTTGCTTGCGTTTTGTTCTCGAATTGCATATGGGCAAGCGTGTTTTTTATGAAAGATGATATCTCACTCTCAGCGACTATACCCATAGAGGCTATGTATGCTAGAAGGTGTGTTCGTAGGGACCTCATTGTGTGGAAACTACTTTCTACATCCTCGGGTTCCCCCTTAATGTATACGTTAGTAAGTTTCTCAGCCTCGGCCTCACTGCGTGCTATAAGCACCGCTTCGCCGTATTCGTCCAGCCCCGGTCTACCCGCACGTCCTGCGAACTGCTTGTATTCGATGACTTTTATCATATTCATTCCTTCTTGATACGAGTACCTCCTATAATCTTCAACTACAACCCTCCTTGCTGGTAGGTTAACTCCCGCGGCCAAGGTTGGTGTTGAGAAGATAACTTTTATGACACCTTTTCTAAAGCCCTCCTCTATGGCCTTACGCTGCTCTACGGTGAGACCTGCATGGTGGAATGATGCCCTTTTTTCGATTAGCTCCTTTAGTAGGAGATTGAGGCTCTCAACGTCACTCAGCTCGGATACCTGAGCTGCCAGTTCTCTGGATTCTATAGTCGGGCGGAGTGATAGAAGCTTGGAGGCTTTTTCCGCCAGTGTTACTGCCCTGCGTCTACTGTTGACAAAGACGAGACATTGACCATCATTGTCAAGGGTATTCTTTACCAAGTCCAAGAGGGGGTTTGAGAAGTATCTTACAACGGAAGTCTTAGTGCCGTCGTTGAAGATTATTCTTCCATTGAGATATACGCCCTCCTTCAGGGGGACCGGGCGCCATGTGCTTTCAACGAGTTCCGCGCCTAGCCAATTTGCTATTTCCTCCGGGTTGCCTACAGTTGCGCTAAGTGATACGATTTGTATGTCTCTACGATGGGTCTTTATGCGTGAAATTATGCTTTCTATGACCGGGCCCCTCTCGGGGTCGTCAAGATAGTGTATCTCGTCGACGACTATAGTTTTCACCATCCTGAACCATGAAGGATTATGCCTGAGGAGGCTGTCCATCTTTTCGTAGGTGGTTATGATTATGTCAAAGGCTTCTAGAAAGGTGTCCGACTTGTCGTAGTTGCCTAGACTTATGCCTGTTCTTATGCCGAGCCTCACGTATTTTTTGAAGTCAGTGTGCTTTTCAGTGGCTAGGGCCTTTAAAGGAGTAAGGTAGACTGTTTTTCCTCTACCCATAAGCGCATTGTTGACGGCTAGTAATTCTGCAAGAAATGTTTTTCCTGAGGCGGTCTGTGTTACCATGAGTATGTTCTTTCCCTTGAAAATGCCTTTGCGTACCGCCTCCTCTTGAGGTGGATATAGCTTGGTTATTCCACGTGTTCTCAGGTAGTCTTTCAGCCTGTAGTCAATGTCCAGCCTCTCTATGAGCACATAGAACCCCTCAAGAAAAGTATACGTTAAGCAAACCACAGCGTATCCTAGCCGGCTGTATTATGTAGGCGTCCTACCATAGCACCCCATCCTTACTTCATACAGTATGCCCTCCCTGTACATTTTTCTAAGCAACTCCTTTACCTCCTGGGCCTTGAGTCCCTTCTGGACGGCTTTTTCAAGTATCTCCTTCTCAGTGACACACTGTTTCGTTGGGTCACTCGAGGTTATCTGCCTTACAATATCGTCGATGAGCATTATCTTCTCCCGACGACTCTTTGGAAAACCTGTTAGCACGTCAATGTCTGGTACCCCCTCCATTCCCTCCTGCTCGGCTACCTGGGTCATGAAGACCCTCATGAGCCTTATAGCCTCTGCAGCATCTTCTTCCGTGACCGCGTCCTTTAGCGCCATACGTGCGTGGGCCTCGGCCAGCCTAACCAGGGCTTCCAACTGCCTCGTTGTTATTGCTATTATGTTGGCTGTCTCCCCTATTCTCCTCATCTCAATATAGAAGTTCCGGAGCATCTCGCTCGCTTGCTCGGTTATTCGTGGCTTGAAGTTCCTCCTAGCGTAGCTTATGTATTTCTTGAGCAAGTCTGTGGGTATCTCCGGCTTGATTTCCTCGGCTTCTCTGTGAACTTTTAGAACGTAGGAAGCTAGGGCTGCATCCCTTGCTACATCAGGCTTGTCTTTGAGGATGAATATTAAGTCGAACCTGCTTAGTATTGTTACCGGAAGGTTAATGTTGTCCGTAATACTGCGTCCTTCAGCGTATCTGCCATACTTTGGATTGCCCGCGGCTATGACGGCTGAGCGTGCATTAAGACGGGCCACTATCCCCGCTTTCGCTATACTAACAGTGTTGTGGAGGACTACGCCGGATGACGTGAAGCGCCTCGTTGGCTCAATAGTTACATCATAGGCCCACAGATTGTTCTCATCCACCACCTTCTCCACAGTCTTTACCTCGTGCCACTCCAGTGAAGCTATCTTGTCCAAGTCCTCCAGTAGGTGGGACCATTTTTCTAGAAGGTCCTGCGGCATGTTCGCCCTGCACGAATCTATAAGCATTTTCACCTCATACCGGTCCACCGTGAAGGGGCGGGGGCACTTCATCCTGGGAAACAGGTTATCATAGAGCTCTTTAAGAGCCTTGGCAACAGCCTCTTGCCTAGCAGTACCTCCGTGGCCGGGTGCCGCTGGTATGAGCATCCCCTCGCTTAGCTGGGTAGCCTTGATTACTGTTATACCATCGCTGGTAAGAACGTAGAAGGGATGCTCAGGCGTGACCGTAACACTGTAGCCGTTAGAGAATGTCACACGTAGGTACTCTCCATCGGTTCTGTGCTTGCTCAGCTTTGACGGCCTGGTTTTCATAACCTCCCTGAAGTCCGTGGTTTGTATTATCAGGTCCTCTGGAACTTTGCTCGCATAAATGGTGTCCCCTACTCTTACTCCCCCATAACGTTCAATAGCACTGTCCACAAGATCCCCAATCCTCACCATTCCCTTACCAGGTACCTCAATAAAGGTGTCTGGGTGGAAACTCTGTTGTTCCATAGCCTCGTGTATCGCCACCCTGTCTTCGTCTCTCATCTTGTCAATCTCATCAATTAGAGCAACTCCCCCATCTGCTAAGACGAGAGCCCCTGCCTCTAGGTAAAACTCTCCTGTACTCTTTTCACGTATGACTGCTGCTGTAAGCCCAGCTGCAGAGCTTCCCTTGCCAGTTGTGTACACGCCTCGAGGCGCTATCTTGCTGACATACTGGAGTAGCTGACTATTATGCATAAAGATTCCCT
>JALTXS010000134.1 GCA_027048265.1 Desulfurococcales archaeon | reverse complement strand
CTGCCAAAAAGCTTTCCATAATCTTTATCAACTTCCTCGAACACTAACTCGGCCCGCCTCAGCGACTTGTGCAAGTCAATGAACATTTCCTCGGTCTCCCTTGGCCAAGTGAGGCCGCCTACGCCAAAGGGAAAACTGCCATCAATGACGTAGGGTTGTTTTCTCTCTCCAAGCCATTCTGCAACGTCGTTTTCGGAGGGGATATCAACGGGCATGGCTGTATGGCCCAGAATAAACCCCTCAAGGCCGACCATAAAGGGCAGGAAGACTCTCTCATCCTCGCTAACTTTGAACGCCTGGATTGTAAGGTCGAGGACCTCTTGATTGTCCCTCGCGAATGCCATAACCCACCCCGCATCCCGCTGGTCCATGAAATCGGAATGGTCGGGCCATATATTCCAGGGAGCACCAATGGTCCTTGTAACAACCGCCATGACTCCTGGCACTCTTGCTCTGGAGAACCAATGAACCCATTCATGCATGTATAGTAATCCATGACTGCTCGTAGCGGTGAAGACTCTGGCACCTGCTAATGCGGCACCGTATGCGACGGCCAGGGCACTGTGCTCCGACTCCACCCTAACCATCTGGGCCCTTAGTTCGCCGCTTTCTATGTACTCGGAGAGCTTCTCAACTATACTGGTTTGGGGCGTTATCGGATAGGCAGACACGAGGTCAACGCGGGCAAGCTTAACGGCAAGTGCTACAGCGTGATTACCAGTTAGTGTTACCTTTTCCTTGTAGCGGGCTCTGGCCTTGGACATCTTTGTTACCCCTCCTCTACCATTGTTATAGCATCGTGGGGACATACGTTAGCGCATATTCCACACCCCTTACAGTACTCATAGTCAATGGACACGCCTTTCTCTCTGTCAACCCTAACAACGTTAACGGGACAGTATATTTCACACAGGAAACACCTGACGCACTTATCGTTGTCAACAATGGGCTTCTCCAATCTCCAGCTACCCGTCTTTCCAGCGACGCCAACCTCAGGAAAGGATATAGGCGCCTTGATAGTTAGAGCCAGATCATGGGAGCGTGACACTGAGGACCACCACCTCTCTAGTCTCTCTATAGCTCCTTTCAACCGCCTCTGCGTTGAGCATTCCCAGCCTCCCCCCAAAATACTCAACAACCACTCGTTTGACAGAGTCTAGAGAAACCAAACCAGTGGCTCTAGAAAATGCTCCCAGAATAGCAGTATTGACAACAGGCCAACCTGCAACTACTAGTCCAAGTTCGCGCGCGATTCTTGTGGCATTTACAATGAATACTCTACTAGCCCGTGCTTTAGAGAGAACCTTTGCCAGCCTTGGGTCTCCACGTTCAGCATTAACAATGAGGACACCTCCCCTTCTCAGAGAGTACCTGTCTAGGACTCCAAGCTCGGCGAGCCTAGCGTCTAGCAGGACAATCACATCACCCTTTTCAAACATTCCATGCCTCTTTATAGGCCTGTCAGATATGCGGACAAAAGCAGCAACAGGAGCACCTCTTCTTTCAGCACCGAAGAATGGAAATCCTTGGGACTCCAGACCCTCTAGGCTAGCTGCAGCTGTGAGAAGTGTGGCCGACGTGACGGCGCCTTGGCCTCCACGGCCTATTAATATGACTTCGGTCAACAATAGGCATGCACCCCAACTAGGAGGGCTGCTCCAGGAGCCCACCTTGTTCCCATTGTTCAATCAATTCGCAAAAAATCTGAAAAATATCCAAAAATAATATGCATAACTTATAACCTTAACGGTGTAAATCCTCTTTCAATAAATATTTCACACGACTAATATATAAACAATTTGTTACCTACCCTGCATCTTGGACAAAGGTAACCTTAGAACGCGGTCGAGTATACGTTTACTCATACCCCAAACTATACCGTTAGGAAAGACATATGCCTCGACAACACGTCCCTTGCCCGGGTGGAAGAGCCTATATGGACCCCGTATCAATGATAGGGGAACCCACCAGGCATCGCTTAATTCGCTCCAAGAGACCCTAAGCCGGAGCCGCTTAGGCACCATGCTTAGATATGCATACACCTCAAGTCCCGGCAACGCTTGGGTTCTCTCCACGCCAAGGCTTCCTACGACAACCACATATTTGGGAGGGATGCCCGTCTCCTCGAAAGTCTCCCTCAGGGCGGCTATCAGGGGTGATTCACCCTTCTTTACCCCACCTCCAGGGAACCCCACATCACCGCTCCAGGGGTCCCAGGAGGAGTTCCTTCTTTTTACAAGTAGTATATAGGTTCGCTTAGACATAGTGGTATAGATCACGTTTATGGCAGCTCTAAGACTTTCGAGACGTGATAGGGACTTCTCTATTTCAGTTGCTGTCCATTTTCCTTTCAATAGGGATGTCTTGAATACAGTCTTCATAGCCCATTCTCATCCCTAGGGATATGGGTGGGTTTGCCAGAGTCCTTTTCTCTAAGCCGAATTCCTTAGGTATAAATAAAAGCACTTTCGACGTGTTATATCGTGAGAAATAATCTTAGTGCCACATATAAAAAGTTATAGACCTAGAAGAAGTTCAAGGGGTTCTTCA
>JALTXS010000133.1 GCA_027048265.1 Desulfurococcales archaeon | reverse complement strand
TGGGTCACGAAGTAGGGGAGGGCTAGGAGTATAACAGCGAATATGTAGGCCAGCCCCGTTAAGAGAGCGCTGGTAAGGGGGCTCCGCTCCACATCGTGCTTGGCCTGGAGATAGGCCGCGCTTGCCATGCTTATCGCGGCGGAGAGCCCCACTATCAGCCCAGCTATGCCCGCCATTATCGTGCTGCTGGTGACCCCTAGGAACCCCGCGTGGACGCCCGTTATCTCTATGATCGCGTCCGCCATGCCCAGCACTATGAAGCCGATGTACTTGACGATCTTCTCATCAATGCTCTCCATGTGCGTCCTCTCATGCCTCATCTCGTCCTCCAGTATCTTCTCCAGTCGCTCCCTCTCCTCGCCCTCGAGCCTGTCAAGGTACTCCCGGTACTGGTTGATAACGTCAAGCTCATGTCGCTCCAGGTACTTCATGGTAAACGTGAGTCCCAGAAACCTCCTCATAAGTACATACAGCTTGGCCTTGCCCGGGTTCACCCTCTCCCGGCACTCGCCTCCAATGCCCTTCCAGAACTCATAGTGACTCCACTCGTGCTCCGCCATCTCCTCCAATACCTTCCTGCGAGACTCGTCCCTCTCAACCTTAGCGAGCTCCTTGTATACGTAGTGGTCGAACAGCTCGTCCTGGCAGAACTGCTGAACCTTTTCCCTAACCGCAGGGTCGTCGAGCGGGTTGGTCACGTTAGCTCACCCATCAGCGGTGGGGTTCCTCATATGAGGCCTTATGGGACCGACTATTGCTTGAATTGTCTCTAGTGGAAAATAAAACGTTCTAAAAAACGATTGCCAAGTTTCCGTACACTGAGCTTAACATCTATTTTCACTCTGTATATATTGTTGTATTGTTGCATAATCAAATAAATAACAGAAATATGGGGAATAACAGTAACAGCACCGGGGAAACAGGTAAATACGAATACAGGCAAGACTGCACCCCCAAAGGAGGCAGGCGCCTATGACCTCCAAGAGGGTTTCGAAAAACGTCTCGGAGATAATGGCCGCCATATTGCTCACCCTCATAGCAGTGAGCCTCGGAGCGGTCTTCCTCCTCAACTACCTGGAACAGTCGAGAAGGCAGGAGCAGGTGCTCGAGGGCCTGGTGGACCGCATGGCCGACTTGGCTGCAGAGCCCCTCTTCGACATACTCTACACCTACTACAACACCACCCCTGGTCAGGAGAGGCTCGAGATGGCTATATACGTGGGGCCCGGGGTACTGGAGGTCGTGGGCATCTACGTGAACGACACGCTCGTCTGGAACACGGGGGACCCCAACGCCTATGTTAACGGCACCCTAGTGACCGGGGCCCTCCTCCTCGGCGGTGAGGCTATATATAACCTCACCATAGCCGGGCCCCTCCCACTAGCAGCGGGTGACACATTCGTGCTCAAGGTCGCCATATCCACCGGTACCCAGGAGACGGCGCTGGGTGAGGCCCATTGAGGCGAGGAGCACCATATATGCCTAGGACGCATAGGGCCGTCTCAGGTGTCATTAGCCTCATAATGATTAGCCTAGTCATGGTCCTGTTCTTCGCGGGGATAATATACTACACCAACGCCCTCTACACCGCCCAGCAGCTCCAGGACGAGAGGGCCCAGAAGATTAGCGAGTCCATAGCCCTATCCCGAAACGTGAGGGCAACCTGGAGCCACGACCCCCTAACCGGGACCCTTACACTCAATATCACCAACCAGCACACCGAACCCGTACGCGTCACGGGGGCGGTGGTGGTCTACAACGATGGCAGCTACGAGATATGGAGCCTCGGCCACACCCTGAGCCCCGGGGAAAAGCACAGCCACAGCAAAACAACCGGGGGCAGAACACCCGTCAGCGTCAGGGTAACCGCCTCCACCAGCCAAGGAGCAACCGCGGGCATACAAGCAGCTAACGACACCACGGGAACCACAACCCCCACCCCAGGACCCACCTGGACCCCCATAACCCTCCAAGGAAGCCCCCTTATACACAGCCCCGCCACCACCTGGCACGGCAACGCGAGGTACTACGACCCCACTACAACCCTCCCTGGAACCCCCCAAAACCCCATAACCTACAACCAGGGCACCCCAGTATCAGGAGACGCCACTAGCCTACAAGCCGACGACAGCCTACTCCTACTAGTAGACAGTATCACTCTAACAGTTCCAGCCCAACTGTTTTTGGAAACTAACAACACAGTCATATGGGATGATTTCGATACAAACGTAATCACACAAGGAAAGATAATACCCAACGATCCCGCAGCATGGCAAGAGAACCCAGCTCAAAGCAGCATAAGAAAGCAGAGGATTACTTCCACAACATTACCTTCAAACAAGGCGAGAGATATAGCCTTTATAAACTTCCCTTCATACGGTTACAGCTTTTCTCTCCCTAACGAGCTGTATGCAATGACAAAAATTTATGGTATTACCCTTCCTTATAACGCATTTACTGGATACCTTGTACCCACAAGTTGTAGTACTACTGGAAAATCGCAAGAGTCATATTACTTCGGCATAGCCCTTGCAACTTCGAACAATATAGGGAGTGGCTATT
>JALTXS010000132.1 GCA_027048265.1 Desulfurococcales archaeon | reverse complement strand
CTCCCCCTGTTATCACCAATATGGGTTTGGGGTCCCCGAAGCCAGCCACCTGTTCCACCAGGTCCAGAGACTCCTTGAGGCCAAGTTCCCCGGGGAGGGGCTTCTCTATAGCCTCTGCCCGACAGTGCTTGCAAGCCAGGCCGCAGGCCTTCGTGGTCTCCCAGAAGACAAGCAGGGGCCTCGAAGACCAGGGGTTTCTACGATGCTCTTTCACGGTTATCACCCCGTGTGCATTGTTTTCTCAGCTCCTCTAGGAGGGACCCCAGGGTTGCCTGGGGTGCTATGAGCTTCCTCGCATAGGGAGCAAGAGTCTCCGCCACGTTGAGGGTGGAGGGCCCCAGCACCGCTAGAGAAACATGACCAGGGACCTTGCCCATTCTTTCAAGGAAGAGTCTTGCAATGAGGGGGCTGGTGAGCACTATCCATTGGTAACCCTTGCTCTCCAGCGCCTCGGATACCCTTTCTAGAGACCCGGGTCGCTCGACGTGCTCGTAGACAACCACCCTCCTATAGCCAATACCATCGCGACCCAGGACCTCCTCGAGGTGGGGCAGGGACTGGGCTGAGGCAGGATGAAGCACGGGGCCTTTTAGCCTATGTTCCCCGTAATAGTCTTTGATGGCATGGGCTAGGCTAAGCGTATCGAACCTTGGAGGCACCAGGGCTGGCTCCAAGCCAAGATCCCTGATACTACGGCTAGTCTGGGGCCCCACCGCTGCCAGCGGTACCCTTGACAGCCTCTCCAGGAGTTCACCGAGCTTCCCATGCCCCTTGGCGTCCTCCACCAAGTAGGGGAGGCTCCGGGGGCTCGTGAAGGCCACTATCCCTGGCCTCTCGTTAAGAACATTTAGAACTTCCAGGCTGGACCCCGGCCGGGGAACCGTCATGGTTATGCTCATGCACTCCACCACAAGGCCCCTCACACGAATAGGGGTGCACTCGGGCCTCAGTAGTAGGATACGGCACCCGTTCTCCATAGCCTCTCACCCCACTCCACGCCCCTCCCTACAAAGAGAACGGCAGGGGGCCTCACGGCTCCGTCTCGGCCGGCCCTCCTTAGACTGGACACGGTACCCACGAGGATGCGCTGGCTGGGCAAAGTAGCATCCATTACTACCGCCGCCGGATGCCGGGGTCCACGGGCCGCCTCAGCCTGGGAGAGTATGGATTCCAAGCTCCCCACGCCCATAAGCACCACTAGCTGATCGACCGCCCTAAGCATAGCGAAGTAGTCGAGAACATGGTCTCCTTTTTCAGCAGCGAGACGCCCCGTTGCTACTGCGAAGCTGCTGGCGAACCCCCTGCCCGCAAGTGGAATGCCCCCATAGGCACCCGCTCCAACGAAGCTGGGGACACCTGGGACCACCCTACAGGGCAGGCCCCTTCCGATAACATGGAGGCACTCCTCCTCACCCCTTCCGAACACGTAGGGGTCTCCCCCCTTGAGCCTCACCACACGAAGCCCCTGGGACGCGTATTCTACCAGCAAGTTGTTTATCTCATCCTGAGACAGGCTGTGCCTGCCCGGCACCTTCCCCACGGGAACGAGCTCTACACCTGAGGGAACTTGGCTGAGAAGCCCCCGTGGCACAAGCCTATCGTAGAGGACGACATCGGCATTTCTTAGCTCCTCCCAGCCCTTGATTGTAAGCAGACCGGGGTCCCCTGGACCCGCTCCAACGAGGACCACCTCCCCCATCTCCAAGTCTCACCTCCGCCCCCAGAGGAACTCCCTCACCCTCTCCGAGACGACCTCTACGACCGATTGGGACTCCTCCCAATCCCCCCAGGACCGGAGCCAAGCGGAGGCACCATCACTCCTCCTATGGGCAAAGGCGACAAACAGGGCCCTACCACGTCGCCTGAGGAGCACTCCTCCCACGGGTTCCCTGCACCCCGCCTCTACGTGTCGAAGGAAAGCCATCTCCACCAGAGCCTGCACCTCTGTTGGCTTGTGGCTTGCCTGGATGATTTTCCTCGACAGACTGTCCTCAAGTAGGACGGCCACCGCCACTATGCCCTGCCCCGGCGCGGGGACGAAAAGCGTGGGGTCCAGGGGCATGTATGCAACCTTCTCACCCAGCCTGCGGAGACCCGCCTCGGCCACCATGATAGCGTCGAACCTGCCCTCCGCTAGCCTCCGTAGCCGGGTGTCAAGGTTACCCCGGAGGTCAGCAACCCTGTAGCTGGGCCTGAGGCTCTGGAGGAGGGCCCTGCGCCTTAGGCTGGAGGTCCCCACAATCAGGCCCCGCTTACCTCCTCGGAGTCCCCTGCGGTATACCATCGCCTCACGGGGGGTGTCACGGGGAAGCGGGAACGCCAAAGCCAGGTCTTCTTCATCCTCAGTCACTGGCAGGTCCTTTAGACTGTGTACAGCGATGTCAGCTTCCCCGTTGAGGAGTTTCCTGTTAACATCCTTTGAGAAGAGGCCCACTCCCCCCAGCTCGTGGAGGGGCTTGTCCCTCTCCCTGTCGCCCCGGGTGGTCACGGGGACTATGGTGAACCTCGCCTGGGGGAGTATTCTCCTCAGCCTCCCGACCACTAGCCTGGTCTGAGCTAGGCTGAG
>JALTXS010000131.1 GCA_027048265.1 Desulfurococcales archaeon | reverse complement strand
TGAGGTCAATATATTCAAGCTTGTTGAACCCAAGCGGTATCCTAGCTGGCACGACTATGCTGTCACCGGGTCTGAGCATTGCCACGGGTATTGGCTCTACTCGGAAGTTCCTTATGGTGAAGAGGCTGTGGTCACCAGTAACCCTTATCCTCCTACCACTCTCTGTCACTATGGTGTAGACTCCTGTCCGTGGACGGTGTTTGATGAACCGGGTTATAGGCCTGAAGGTGAATTTGAGCTCCTTGTCCAGCGTTAGGGCCTCGTATTCCTTGTATCGGTCCTCGAGCTCCTCTATGGGCACGAGTTCTATCACGCGAGTCCTCCTGTTCCTGACAATCACCCGCTCTCCCCGGGCAATGCTCTCTCCACAGACGAACATGCTCATGCCTTCGCGGAGCATCATCCATATGTAGGCGGCTATCCTGCTGTCGAAGGTGCCCCAGTTTATGAGCTGGGTTACGCTTATGGGTGTCTTGGCTACTCTTCTTATGGTGAAGTTGCTTCCCCTTAGGCTCACGTCACTGCCGAAGACAATGTTTATCCTGCTCCCGTCGGGGAGGGTCGCGTCCACGACGGGGCGGGCGGTGCTTATGGGCTTGCCTATCTTCTCGCCCAGCCTTATTATGAAGGCGTCGAGCTCCTCCTCGTTCTTGAAGCCCAGGTTGCTCTCCATGGGGCCGAACATCTTGTGGACTATGAAGATGTTGCCCAGCCCGCTGAAGCTAATGTCCTCGATGTAGGGGTCGCGGAGGAAGGGCTCCAGGATGCCCACTCCCACCTTTTCTCTAACCAGGTGATACTTGAGGTACTTTACCTCCTCGTCCCCCAGCTTTGGAGCGAGGGAGCCGTTTCTCCCGTTCCCTCCCCTCCTCCCCAGGGGCAGGGGGAGGCGGAGTCTCCCAGCCGCGCCGTTGCCCTTGCTCAACACCTGGTCGACGAGGTAGAGGAGCATCCGCTTCTTCTCCTCGCTGCTCCGGGGGATGAACTCCCCGCTTATCATCATGGCTAGCTTCTCTTCTATCCAGGCGAGGACACGGGGATCGGGCTTGGGGGGCTCAATGACAATGTAACGGTTGTAACCGGTGGTGGGGTCCTTGGGGCTGTGGGCGTGTATGAATATCCCGTTGCCTATGGGGTAGATGATGTTGAACTCCCGCCACTTCTTCATCTCGCCGGTGAGCTTCTCGTAGAACTTGGGCTCACCCACCTCCTCCCGGGCTTTTCTGAGGTACTCCTCGAGATAGGGGGGCCTCTCGCCGAACTCGGGCTCCTCTATCCTCTTAATGGCCTCGTATATGCTCTGGGGCCTCTTCCTTATCCTGAACGCAACTGCCCTCAAAGCCAAACTGTTTCACCACCAGTATGATTGTTACATGTTTCATGACGTGCCACTAATATCACCCACGCCTACGCCCTCGCGAGCGCAATGGGCACCAGCTTCACCCCGAAGGCCGGGTCCACGTCAAACGTGATTGTCGAGTCAAAGGTGGTGGGAGCACCCCTGAGCTTAAGTATCTCCATAACCTTCACAGTCTTCCCCCCAACCGCGGCCACCTTTAGCCTCAACAGTCCATCCGCTATAGCCCGGGCCCTCGTGGCAAGGTCCTCCCTCAGAACACCCTCGTGAAGCGTTATAAGCACCATCTTGTCCCGGTCAGCGGTCCTCCTCACCACGTTGAAGAAGTCCATCACCTCCCCGGGGCTGGAGTATATAGCGAGGTGGCTCAGGCTGTCAACCGCCACCGCGTCGAACTCCTCTGCCCTTGCCAGCATCCACTTGGAGAGGCGGGGGAGGAGCTGGCGGGCAAAACTGCGGGTCCACCGGATGCCCCCCACCTGGGTGCTGTAGACCCGGAGCCTCCCCCTGATGAAGTCCTCCACCACGTCGAAGTTGAGCCTAGTCATCTTCACCACGTAGTCCCGGCTCGTGGTCTCCGTTGTGAAGACCACCACCCGGAGCCCCTGTCTGAGGAGACCATAAACGAACTGCTGCACAAGGACCGTCTTGGCCGTCCCATGGCCCCCTTCAATAACTACTAGGCTGGGGAAGGGCAGTCCCCCCGCTAGCTTGAGGTCCAGCTCCTCATTCCCCGTGGGTATGAGGACTTTGCGCCTCCCTCCACCATTACTAGGTGGATTGCCTGTGGACACCCTTTGTCACCCTACGATACTGTTGTTATTGTTATGGAGTCGCGTGTTCCAAAAATCGTGGCGACCACTAACTTGAGGGGCGTGTTGGGGGCGGCGGGAGTGGGCAGGGCCGCCTCAACTAGTGCGGCCTCGCTGGGGTCCAGATACCCCCTGTCCCCGTAGGGGGTGCTGAGACCACCGTTTATGAGGATGCTTGTTATGTTCCAGTCCCTCCCATACTCGAGGCGAACGACCCTGGGGGAGCCTGTCGCGTTGTCGGTGTAGGTTACTATCACGTCGAACTTGGGGAAGTCGTAGAAGGTTAGGCTACCGTTGTTGGCGAATATGAAGGTTAGGTTGTTCTCCGTGGAGTTGTAGTAGGCGTAGAGTATGTCCACCACGCCGTGCATCTTCCTAAGCCCAATCGAGGCCTGGGTCTCAACCCCCTCCCCCAGGCCTCGATTGGGCTTAGGAAGATGCACGGCGTGGTGGAC
>JALTXS010000130.1 GCA_027048265.1 Desulfurococcales archaeon | reverse complement strand
TGCGCTGGGTTATGCGCCACGCGAGCTCCACGGCCCTGTCCATGTTGGAGGGGATGGCGCCTATCCTTATCCGGAGCCTCTGGTGGGGGGTCTTCAGCATGCCCTCTATTGCCTCCAGTAGCTCCTCCTCGCCCAGCTTGGCCTGGTAGAGCACCATCCCGTCTCCCAGCACCACCATGGCGTGGGTCCTCTGACCGGTGTCCACTCCTATTACTATCTCCTTGAGCACCTCCCTGCCCGCTAGGCTTGCTAGGACCTCGGCCAGCGCCGCCTCCCAGGACTCCCGGTCTCCCCCGACTCTTATTACCCTGCACCCCTCACCCCGGGCCACGTCGCGGGGTCGGTCGGTTAACAGGATCTTCCCGCGAGTGCACTCCACGGGGAGCTCGCGGGGGATTGAGAAGCCTATGCCTAGGCCTATCAGCCTTTCCCTTAGGTATGAGAAGGCCCGGGGGTCCACGACCGCGAGGACTACCTCTGACAAGCCCCAATGCACACCGTCCGAGCTGTGCTGGCCCTTATTTTTTACCCTCGAGTCTATAATACTTTACAAGCCCTGGGGCACAGAGGAGTCCCCCCAATGGAGGAGCAGGAGACCATAGAGGACCTAGTATTAGGGCACTGCAGGTATGGGTGCCATGTCCTTCTAGTAGGGCCAGCCTCTTCGGGAAAGACCAGCCTATCCCTCCACCTCGCCCACGTGATGGGCGGGCGGATCCTGTACGTTAACACCGAGGGCTCCCCCAACGACGAAAGAGCCCTCCAAGTGTTCTCGGGGGACCTCGAGAGGCTTAGGATCGCCAACGTTTTCTCCCAGGAGGAGCTACTTGACACGATCCTTAGAATAGGTGGGGGCAGCTCCTTGCCCGAAACTCTTGTCATTGACAGTGTCAACTCCCTCTACAGGCCCTACGCGTGGGGAGGGGAGCTCGCTCAGGACGAGTTCATGCTTATAAACGCTCTCCTTCTACAGATTGCCCGCGAGGGCGGAAGGGTCCTGTCCACGGCTCAGGTTAGCCTGGAGGAGGACAGGCCCGCGGGCGCGCCCATTCTATACAGGTACAATACGCTCGCCATAAGCCTGGTCAGGCTCCCAGGGGTACTGAGGAGGGCGAGCGTGCCCGGGAGGGCCTCCTGCCTGTTCGAGATAGGTGGAGGGGGGGTTTATTGGAGGGATTGCTGGAAGGGGTAGGGGTGTTCCTCATAGTCTACGGCCCCGCTATGTCTGCCAACGGGAGCCCTGTTGCAGTTCTTAGGGGTAGGCGGGGGCACCCCATAGACTTTGGTAGGAGGCTCTGGGACGGACGGAGGATACTGGGGGATGGGAAGACCTTTGAGGGGCTCCTCGTGGGCATGCTGGCAGGGATAGCCGCGGGGGTTGTCGTAGGACTTCCCCTGGGGATCCTTATGGGCCTCGATGCCCGGGTTGTCCTCACCACCGCCGCCGTCTCCAGCGCGGGTGCCCTGCTAGGGGATTTGGTTAAGAGTTTTTTCAAGAGGAGGCTGGGCATAGAGAGGGGGGCTAGCATGCCCCTGGCCGACCAGCTGGACTTCTACCTGGGCGCGACCCTCGCGGTCTACCTCTGCAGCACCTGCGTTAAGCCCGGCTGGGTGGTGTTCGCGCTGGGGGCACTGGTGGTTTTCGTGCTCCACAGGGCGACCAACATATTCGCGTACAGGAGGGGCATGAAGAATGTGCCCTGGTAGGTTACCCTTCACCGCCTCGTTCTCCGCTCGTGGTCTTCCTCCTTAGGAGGCCCTTGGCCTCAAGCCTGTAGCGAACATACTTGTCCTCGGGAGAGAACCTCGGGGGATGGGGCACGCGGGTGGGCGCCCCGCATCTGGGGCAGGTCTCTTGAAAGGTGTAAATGCCGCAGCGGGTGCACTTCCTGAGAAGCCAGACCATGCCCGGGAAGCCACCGGTCGCCCTAATCGCGCTTGAACTGGAAGAGGGCCTTCTCCTTCCGCGCCAGCTTCTCCGCGTTCTTCACTGCCTGTGAGAGGGTTCTCTCAGCTTGCTTGTAGTCGTCTGCTATGACCTCCACCCTGTACTTGGGGCTACCTATGCTGTAGACCCTCACCTGGGCACCGTCGCCCGCCTTCTTCATGGCAAGGAGTATGCTCCTCACCACCTCCACTCCGTTGGGCTTCTCGCTCCTAACCAACGCCGTGCCTTCCACCTTTACCTTCCGTACCTCTATCTGCTTCTCAATTATCTTCATGAGAACAGGTATCCACTCCTCGGCGACCCCCGCCTCCCGGAGGGCCTCCTCGCCCCTCATGGCCGCCTGCTCGAAGCCTGCGAATATCTCACCATAGTAGTCCTCGAGCCTCCACCCCACCTGCTCGTAGGCCTCCCTCAGGGTCTTGCCCATCTGGCTCGCGGCGAGCTCTAGTATCTTCTCGGCCCTCTGCCTCCTCTTGAACTCTAGCATCTTCCTCTTACGGTCGCTATCGTAGACCCTCTTGAGGCTCACGTCCACGTACTTCTTCTTCTTGTTAACGCGTATGACCTTGACTACTATCTTCTGGCCCTCCTTGAGCACGTCCCTGATGTCCCGGACCCACCTGGAGGAGACCTCGCTCCAGGGCAGATAGGCCCTCATGTCATTGTACTCGTCGAGCGTCACGTAGGCCCCGTAGTCGAATATCTCCCTAACCGTCGCGACCACAAGCTCGTTGGCGTCGGGGAGCTCCTTGCGGTTCATTACCATTGGGGTCCCCTCCAGGCGAGGTTTTTCCCAGGGGAAGGTAAAAGCCACGGGCCCAGCACTAGCCTAGGACCCTTACTATCTGGGCCCTTATCTTGGCCCTGCCCCCTCGGGGCTCGACGAGGGTGTTGCCGCAGATCAGGCACCTTGCGGGGAATGTTGAGTGGGAGAAGACGACCTGCTCGTTGCCACAGTTGGGGCAGCGGACGAGTATGAACCTGCTCCTGGGCTCTGGTATGAGTATCTTTCTCCTCTTCATCCCGTAGAGCATGCTAGGCCACCTCCACTATCTCTAGCTTCTTAAGCCTGATGCCCTCCCTGTGTATGATGTAACCGCACTCGTCGCACTTGAGCTTGAGGGTCTGCTTCTTGGTGGTCTTGGCGAACCTCTTCTGCTCAGGCCTCCTCTTCGAGCCATAGCCCTCCTGCTTCCTACGGTACCTCCTCTCGCCCAGGCTCAGGGCCCTCCTCTTGCCCGGCTTGTAGAGCATGACCGTGTGCGGCGTGTGCTTGCGGCAACGGGGACAGTACGTCCTTATCTTCTTAGGCACCTTCAACGCGGACACCTGCCAGACTCTATGCTCTCGCGCTCCCTGGGCTACGCCTGCCTATACTCTCGGTGGGAATGGGTTTAATAGCGTTTCCACAGGGCCCTGCTAACCCCCCTTGTCTCAACCGGCCGGGCGAGGCCCAGCTCTACAAGGAGGCGGGCGAGGCCCGCTCTTAGAACAGCTACCGTGCCTGCCGAGAAGCTCCTCTCCTCTATGGAGAGGGGCTTATCGATAAAGAGTGCCACCAGAGGCTCCTCGCCCGTGGTCTCCCACCAGGACGCCACGTTCAGCCTCAGGGCCAGGGCCCTGCCATCCCTCCTCTCACCCAGGCCGTTCTCCACAGCTCCGTCCATCGTCTCCTCTGATTCCCTCTGGGCCTCCCTGCAGAGAACCCTACTGTCGAGGGCCAGGGTAGGGTACAGGCCCTGGGAGCAGACCTCGTCGACCCTCGAGAGGAGGGCCCTCCTCAGCTCTACCAGGTCCTCGAGCGTGGGCTTCTCCGCCACCTTGGAGAGCAGGAGGGAAAGGGGGTGCCTCACCATGGTCCTTGTTCCCCGCTAGCTCTTCTCAGCAATAGGCTCCGCCAGGCCCTTGAGGAGGAGGTAGGACGCCACGCATCCGTCGAGCCTTAGTAGCTGTCCCCTCCTCGCCTTGAGCGTCTCCCCGAAAACGCTTATGGGCCCAGGTGTATCGTGTAGCATTTTCACCAAAAATACCCTTTCCCGGAAGGGGGACCAGTTGCACCGGGGCAGGACATCCTCGGTGGGCGCCTCCAGATCCACCCGTGTGACGGGGAGACCCGTCTTCCCATTGATGCTACCAGGTATCCTGACCAGCCTGTGAACGTCTATTGTGACCTTCTCGTCAACGTGGACCCGGGCCCTCTCAACGTAGACCCCCCAGTCCACCCGGCCCCCCGCGATCTCCTCGAGCTGCGCGAGGGTCGTCCCCGGGGGAAGGCTCCCGTGGGCGAGAGCAATGGCCTCCCCCAGCCTACCCCTCCAACCCGGCTCGCTGGGCTGGGGGACCAGGAGGTCCTTCGAAAGCCGCCTCCGTGAGCCGAGGCCCAGCACGCGCTCGACCTCAAGCCCGGTGCCCTTTAGGTAGTCCACCAGCTCCCTCCTGTCCTCCGAGTCCATAGAGCGGCACCTGTCATCACATTCGACGTGGAGGTGGTAGCCCCTGCTCCCCGAGAAGTAGGCCCGGGCCCGGGGGAGGCCGAGGTCCCTGGAGAGGACACGGTGGAGCCTCCTGAGGTTCTCCAGGGCCTGGGCCATACATTCTCTAGGCAACGTGTCAACGTTCTCCAGCTCCCCTGATCCACAGCGGGGGCACCGGTTGACTCCCGAGGCCCTGAATGCATGGCCGCAGGATAGGCACACGTAGGCCCGGGGGAGGGCCGTGCACTGGGGGAGGTCGTCGGCGTCTATATCGAATATGAGGTCGCTCCCCAGCCTCTTCTTCTCCTCCATGTTGGGTATCTCGGGGAAGAGGAAGAGGGCCGAGGAGTAGTATGCGTGAGCGGGGGCTTTGTTGACAAGGTGGCTCCTGAGGCTCTTCTCGTCCCTGAACGAGAGGTGGCGGTGGTAGGTGTGGGAGCCTAGGTACTGGAAGGCGAACTCCCTCTTCTCCATATCGGGGGGCAGTTCCAGGCGGGCCCCCCGGTAGTAGTCGGTGAAGAGGCTTCTCAGCAGGCGGATGGCGTCCTTGCTAGATTGACCGGGGTGCGACATAGGCTGACAACCAGCCGCCCTGTGGGAGCTCGAAGGTTATCTTGCAGGGCATGTCGTTGGCGAACTGAATGGTGACGAAGTCCGCCTTCTGGGCGGCGGGTAGTATGCTCTCCATGTACTCGAGACTGTAGGTGGAGGTCTGCTCGCCCTCCGACTCGAGGGACATGAGGAGCCCCGCCTCCCGGGTCAGCTCCACCTCCGCCCGGCCCATCTCGCTCTCGTTGGCTATCACCAGGCGCATGCCGTCGGTGTATAGTATGAGGTTGTCGCCCATCATCTCCACGTCCCTTAGAGCCTCCCTGAAGTGGTCCGCCGCCATCTTGGCGCTGGCCTTGAGCTCCAGCCGGGGCTCCCCCAGCTCCTCCTCCTCGAGCTCTATAAGTGGGATGCCGAAGCGCCTCTTCATGCCCCTTAGGAGCCACACGTTCAGCAGGCTCCCCTCCAGCCTGAGCTCGAGGACGTCGTTGCTACGGGCCCTCCGGAGCACCTTTGCCAGCTCCTCGAGGTTGACGGGTATCCTCTCGCCACTCGCCTCGTACTCGCTGAAAGCGCTGGAGGGGAAGTTCAGGTCCACCATTATCACGTGGCTGGGGTCGATGGCCCTGAGCTTCAGGGCGTCCTCCTCCGCCCTGAACACGCCCTCTTTGATGACCTTGCTTATGCCCGTTATCACGTACCTCCACACAGTGGCGTCGGTGAACCTTGCCTTCACGGCACACACTCTCCCCTTTCCTTCACTTTCCCGGGACTTGAGAAGGCGGCATCATTTCCTTAAGTGGGGGCGTGGTATTTTGTTTTTGCGTCCCCCGCCTCCAAGGGCCCTTTCTAGGGAGAGGGCGAGCAGGTAGGCGTTCCTCACGTGGATCCATGAGGAGCTCCGGGGGCTCGTGCGGTGGTAGGCCTGCCTCAGCTCCTCGGTCATCTTCCTCACTATCTCCAGAAGTTCGTCGCAGTCAGCGGCCTCCCTACTCATACTCCCTCCACACGTGCCCGCATTTGACGCACTTGTAGAACCTGGTGGGGGGCTCGTCTGCCCTACGGGTCTGCATGACCCAGTAGTAGACCTCGTTGTGGCCACACTTGGGACAGTATACCTGGTCCCTTAGCTTGGGCAGACTCTCCTCAGCCTGCCTTGAGTCGACCACTATTATCTTGTCCTTGGGCGAGTGCTTTATCCTGCTCGATATGGAGTAGCCTGTGGAGGGGGAACCACTGTCCTCAACATACCCGCAGCTGGGGCAGACGAGTACCCTCTTGCCACCCCTCCTGGAGGGCCTCATAAGCGTGCCGCACTTGGGGCAGAACTTCACCCTAGTCCACACCTCCCTAGCCGCCCTGCTCCCCCAGCAGGCGGGTGGCCTCGGCGTCCAGTGTGGCGGCGAAATCCACCAGCTGCCGCGGCACACCAGAGCCTCGTGTCCAGGGCTCCATTTGCGGGCCGAGGACCCCGCCCAGTGCCCGGGACCAAGGGGATTTGGGCGGGTATATTACTACGCTCCTGACCTCCCTAATGAAGGATTCTTCTGAAACCCTGGAGACCCACTCAAGGGGCTCGACGCGGGGGCTTATCCAGAGCGTGTCCACGTGGCGCCCCCGCAGGACTATTGAGACTACGAGGGTCTCACCCACGTATACGAGCATCCTCCGAGACTCGGGCTTCACCCCTCGCCCTCTCCTAGGGCCTTTGACAGGTCCCCCTCTAGCCTGTCGAGTGTCTCTTCCAGTGAGGAGAGGGCCCTGTTGAGGGCCTCCAGCGGGGATAGGCCTTCCCGGGTCTTGATATAAATAATCATCCTATCCTGCAGGGGGTGGGGTATCTCATAGTAGGCCAGCTCTACCCCCTCCATGGACTGCAGCTCCTTGGCGAGCAGGTTGCCCAGGGTGTGGCTTTCTCCCCGAACCTCCAGCTCGAGCTCCCGCTCCTTGTTGGACAACACCCTTACCTCCAACAAGCACCGCCTCCTCCATATGGACCCGCGTGTTTAAAACCCTGGGGCACGGGGCGTAAAATTTGTTACCAATACACCCTACGCGCCCAGGAGCAGCGAGAGGGCCCTTTCCCTGTGGACGCGGAGCCTGGCCCTCCCGTCCTCCCCCTTCTCCATGACCCCTGCCTCGAGGGCCTCTGAGAACACCTGGTCCAGGCCCTTGCCCTCCACCATGGATACGAGGGAGGCAACCTTCCTCGCCACCCCCGCGAAAAGCTCCCTGCTGGCCTCGTACCTCTGGAAGAGCTCCTCGGCGACCCTCCTCAGCTCCTCCAGGCCCAGTTCGACCACCAGCTCCTCCTCCCCCTCCACGTAGCGGATTCCCATGAGCTCGAGAAGGTCCTTCAGAAGGTCCAAGGGCACGGGCCTCCCCAGAACCCGGGCGACCTCTGACTTGGGTACGATGGAGCGGCCCTCGAGGCTGCTCGCGGCTTCCGCCCGGAACCTCGTCATGACCCTCTTGATAGCATACTGGCTCCGGGCCAGGCTGGCGGGGTCCCCCACGAGGGTGAGGAGAACATGGTCCCCCCTAACCTCGTACCCGGCGTACTGTGCCTGTATTGCGGCCATGAGCTCGTCGAGGAACCTCTCCAGGCCCACGCCGGGGGGGATCCTGACCTTGACCCTGCGTTTCAAGCCCTGCACCTACAGTATCCGGGGGTTCTTCAAGCGTATGTAGTCCCGAGATATGTTCTTCCTCCTCTCCCTCGAGCCGCACTCGATGCACCTGAGGAGCCCACCCTGGTCGGGCTGGAGGACGCCGCCGCAGTTCGAGCATGTTGCAAGGACGAGTCCCAGTCCCGGGCCCTTGGTGGTGACCTGGTAGGGGTTCTCCTCGCTCAGCACACGGGCTTTTATGAGGTCCCCTACAGCGTATGCCTCGAACAGGTTCTTAAGGTACTCGTGGGAGGCCTGGCTTATGTGGAGCATGCCCGTCAGGGGCCAGGATATTCTGCGGAGGTTCCCGCCCTTGTCGTACTCTCCCACGAATGTTAGGACCGCTAGCTCGGGCCTCACGCTCCCCACATAGGCTAGCACAACACTGCCCGGCCGAGGCACGCTGTACCTGAAAGGCCTCCCCGCGACCCTAACCACCCTGTTGGCATAGTCATAGAGAGAGCGGCCCACCCTGGAGGCCCTCACCAGGCCCCTCTCCTCGTCAACGTAGGTTCCCTCACCCGCGAAGTACTCCTCAATGACCGCCAGGGGGTCCCCCGGGGTCTTCACATTGTCCTCCCCGCTGGCCACGTTCCCGGACACGTCCGTCACCCTGCAACCTCGTCAGCCTCTCTTGCAGGCGGCCTCCCCCTCCTCGCCAACACGTAGACCGCCACGGGCACTAGCCTCTTCCTCGACCGGTGGTGCGGCAAAGTGGGGCGAAGCGCCATGCTATACCTTCTCCTCCCCAGGAGTCTAAAACCTTTGCGAGAAGCCAGGCGAGACAGGTAGTTCTCAACACCAGGGTCGTCATAGTGGAGGGCAAGGATCCTCGAACCCAGCGTGAACGCTGCCTCGAAGAACGCCCTGTCCAGGCCCCTCATCCTCGTCCCGAAGGGAGGGTTCATGACCACAAGAGCCCCCAAGCCCTCCCGGAGGGGAGGGCTCCTGACATCGCCCACCACAACATCCGCGTCCGCCCAGGTGCAGGATAGCCTGAGTGACTCAAGACACGCGCGCGCTAGGCGGGCGTCGAGCTCCACGCCCACGGAGAACCGGGGTCTGAGGGTTATCGCGAAGGCCGTGAGGAGCCTCCCCGTCCCGCAGCCCAGGTCCAGAAGGGGGCCCCGGGGCCGGTTGCCCCTGTGCATCCACGCCAGATCCGCGGCTATGGGGGTGGGGGTGGCGTACTGCTCAAGCCTCTCGTTGGGAGTCCTTATCTCCTCTGACGCGGCCTCTAGGAGTATCTCCAGCTCCTTCTTGGAACCCGGGGGCTCACCACATGAACCTGTACCTTTGGAGTTCACGCTTTAGCACCATAAGGGCCTCTCCCGGCGAGAGCACGGGTTTGGGGTACTCCTCGAGCGTGAAGTCATCCGTGGGCACGCGGGGACAGGAGGTCACAACGTGGGCGTCTATCCTGGGGGTGTCCACCGCCCTGAGCTCTCTGGGTGTGACGGTGCGGGAGTAGAACTCCACCCACTCTCCCCCCCGCTGCTCTATGAGCCTCTCAATCGCGTCCGCCAGGGCCCTCCTGTACTGGCCCGTCATTGACCCCAGCCACACACCCCAGACCCTCGCGTCGAGGGCCTTGTATATGGCAGCGTATCTCTTTCTGAGCCATTTCTCTCTGAGGGGCCCCAGGTCCTCCACCACGAGCCTGTAGGGGTCTACCTGGAACACGGGCTTATCCGTGGAGAGGGCAAGCCCCAGGGGGTGGAAGACCCCGCCCGCAACTATTACCACCGAGTCGTGTCCCTCGCTGGGCGCTCCCGTTCTATAGTCGCATCCAATCACCTGGCCGGGGAGGCTCCCGGGAGCCCGGGCGACTATGGGCTCCATGCCCCGTCTCTCCAGGTACTCTACTATTCGGGGGAGTTCGTCGAGGTGCTGGACAGTCGCCGTGAGCACGGGTCGCCGAAGGCTCTTTTTCTCGAGGAGACTGTAGAGGGTCTCGAGGGTCTCCTGGGGGATGCGGTGGGTGCTCTTGAGGGGGATGTACAAGACGCTGACCCCCGGGGGTAGGCGGAGGGGCTGGGGCTGGAGGCTGTACTCGGTATGACCATAGTGGAGGATAAGGGTGGCGCCCAGACGGGCGGCCTCGTCCACGGGTATGTCGCAGGCGCCCCACGTGGGGTCCGCGAATATGGTGGCACGCGCCCCTGTCTCCCGGCGGAGGCACTCCGCCAGATCTCGGGAGAAGCTCTTCACGCCCTCAGGGAGCTGTACGAGGAGCCTCCTGTGGCCGCCCTCCTTGATCGCGTTTATCGTCTTCTCGATCTCGAAGTCATAGCCAGTGTCCCGGAGCCTCATGCACGTCTCGTGCAAAAACTACCACCGAGGGGACCCGCGGGCGGCCGTCGGGCTGGGGGTGGATTATGCGGGGCGCTGGGGTCAGGAGGCGGCTCTGCCGTTCTTGAGGGGCTTGTATATCACCCGGGTGGGCAGGGGGAGCTTGGAGCCTCCTATCCTAAGGGCCTCCTTGGCCCGCTGGAGGTGCTCCTTCTTCACGTAGACCTCGAGGATTACGTGGCCGGGGAACACGCGGGCGGCCGTGCCGATGGGCTTGCCGAAGGCCTGCCTCATGCCGTCCTGGAGCCTGTCGGCGCCGGCGAAGGCCATCATCTTGTTCTCCCTGAGCACGTGGTGGGGGTAGACCTTGACCCTGAAGAAGTAGTTGTTCTCCCCGATGCTGCTGCTCAGGGTCTTGTGGACTATGACACGGGCGGCCTCGAGGGCGTTGTGCCTAATCTGGCCCGCCTCAGTGACTATGAGCTGCACCAGGTAGTCGGCCTCGACGTCCCTGTTACCCATCTCGAACTTGACTATCTTGGGCTGGGGGACTCCGGGTATGTACTCCTTCCTGGTGTAGGGCGGTGACGTGAAGTGCGTGTAGCACCTTGCCGGCCTCATGGGCAACGGGGTTCACCTCTACCCTCCTTCTACCTACTGCCTGGTCTCTCTAGTCGGGAAACCCCCTATTAAGACTATCCCAAAACACGTCCATTGAGAACAATTAGGATGAGTATTAAAAAAAGGAAGAGTCCATATCAGCCCCTTAGCCTATGCGCTGCAAACCAAACTGCCAGGGCAACCGCTGCCACGACCGCGATTGTTATCAGGGTGAAGGCCACCTCGGGGAAGCTGCCGTAGCCCAGCTGGTCCCAGGGCATGTCCCTAACCACGGGACCATGGCAGTCCAGGCACCACTTGGCCTCCTCCGCCGGTTTGACACCGTGGTTGACCGCCATGAACCTCACCAGGGTCGCCCACTGGCCGTCCCACTCTATCCCCGCCACGCCCGCACCCGCAAGGACGGCCTTGGTGTTGTTACCCGTCGCGAAGACGATGCCCACCTTGACGGGTACAGGTATGCGGGCCACGCTACTGTAGGGTACCTTAGTCTTGTGGAGCTTGTAGGGGTATATCTTGGACTCGGAGTCGCCTCGGGAGCCCAGGGGCTTGGCTAGGAGGATCTCGCCGTTCTCATCAGGCTCAACAGGCTCAGGGTACACGTAGACCGCTCGGGTGCCGTTGTACCACGCGTACACGGGGCTCACGTTTGGCTCGAACCTTATCTCGGGCTCGTACTTGGCGGCTTTTTCTATGAAGTGGGACTTGCTCCAGTCCCTGGACACATCCGTGGGATAGTTGCCGTCAGCGATAACGGGTATGTGGCACGTCTGGCAGGCCACCCTCTCGTGGAACCGGTTTAGGAAGAAGCCCTCCAGGCCACTGTGGGGCTCGCTACCGTGGCAGGTGGAGCACTGCCTAGTAACGCCCTCTTCCCTACTCCACGTGTCCGCGCTTGTGGTTGGGAACCCGTGGTCGTCGCCGGGGTGGCAGTCGACGCAGGTGAGGCCCCGGGCGAGGTGGACGTCAACCTCCTCGCTGACCTCGCCCATGAGGTCGGGGGTCAGGTTGGGCCGCTTAAACCCAGGGCCACCGCCGCTGAACGCGTGGCAGGCGAGGCAGTTCTCCTTGTAGGGTTTGTCTATGATGGAGGAGGCTATCTTGTCTATGGGGACCTTATCCGTAAGCCGGTAGCGCAACACACCGTTCTCGTCCTTGTAGACCTCCTTCATCCCCTTCTTCAGCCCCAGGGGGCCTGAGAGGTAAACGTCTGGCTTGACGTGGCAGGCGAGGCAGTCAATGTTCCCCAGCTGCTCCTCGCTTGCCTCAGGCTGGGTTATTAGGCCCATGCTGACTCCGTGGCACATGCTGCACCCGCTTGCTATGAACTTGCCCTTTAGCTCCTCGTAGCCGGGCGGCGGTGCCTTGAGCACGGCTTTGCCTATGTAGTTGACGCTCTTATTACCCTCCCAGAAGATCGCCCCGCAGAAGTCGTTGTAGGCGTACTTGCCCCCATAAAGGATCATCTGCCTTCCCGCTATGTCGTTCACGGGGCCGGCCATCTGGTAGTGGTAGCTGTGGAAGAACTCAACCGTATCGTCGTAGTGGCAGACAATGCAAGTCGCAGAACCGTTATACTCTGTTATGTTCTTCTCCTCGAAGAACTGGGTGTGGTCAACGACTTTGGGCTCGACGGGCTGGTAGGGTATCTGTGTCTCTTCTTCCC
>JALTXS010000129.1 GCA_027048265.1 Desulfurococcales archaeon | reverse complement strand
TGCGCTCGTCTACAGCGTGGTGAACCTGATAGTGGACATACTCTACGCGTTCCTAGACCCCCGCATCAGGAGCGCCTACGAGGCAAGGTGATATAGATACAGGAGGTGACGCCAGGGTGGCCCTCGACGCGATTAGGGGTGCCGTGCAGGGGCTGCGGGAGTACCTTAGGAGCGAGGACTTCCGCATCACGCGCGAGCTGTTCCTCCAGAGCCCCCTGGGTAAGGCAGGGCTCGTCATCGTCATACTATTGTTCTTCATGGCCATCTTCGCCCCCCTCCTCGCCCCCTACGACCCCAACAAGCCCGACACCAGGAACAGGCTGGCGCCCCCCAGCCTGGAGCACCCCTTCGGAACCGACCAGCTGGGGAGGGATATTCTGAGCAGGGTCATCTATGGGAGCAGGGTCAGCCTCAGCATAGCCATCCTAGCCGTGGCGGTCACCAGCGCGATCGGCGTCACGGTGGGCCTTGTCTCGGGGTACTTCGGGGGCCGGGTGGACAACATCCTGATGAGGATAACGGACATGTTCATGGCCTTCCCCCGCCTCGTCCTTGCCCTGGCCTTCGCCGCGGCGCTTGGCCCGGGGATATACAACACCATCATCGCGATAAGCCTCGTGTACTGGAGCTTCTACGCCCGCCTCGCCAGGGGCGTCACGCTGCAGGTGAGGAACGAGCAGTACATCGAGGCAGCGAGGGCCATCGGGGCGGGACACCTCCGGATAATGTTCAGGCACGTCCTCCCCATGATACTCAGCCCCCTCCTCGTGCAGGCGACCCTGGACATGGGGGGCACCATACTCCTCGCAGCGGGCCTGGGGTTCCTGGGCCTGGGAGTACAGCCCCCCACGCCCGAGTGGGGCGTCATGGTGGCGGAGGGGAGGCGCTTCATAACCCAGGAGTGGTGGGTGAGCACCTTCCCCGGGTTCTTCATACTCATAGCCACGATGGGGTTCAACCTCCTCGGCGACACGCTGAGGGACGTGATGGACGTGAGAGCCAGGAGGTGAGGCGAGGAAATGGCGCTGCTGAGGGTAGAGGACCTGACCATCGACTTCAGGACCCTCAGGGGCATCGTCCACGCTGTGAAGCACGTGGGCTTCGAGCTGGATAGGGGCGAGATCCTCGCCATCGTGGGGGAGACTGGCAGTGGGAAAACCACGGTGGGGCTGAGCATCATAAGGCTCCTCGCCCCCAACGCCCGGGTGGTCTCGGGGAGGATATGGTTCGACGGCCGCGAGCTCCTGGAGCTCCCCGAGGAGGAGATGCGTAGGATAAGGGGGCGGGAGATAAGCATCATCTTCCAAGAGCCCCGCGTGAGCCTCAACCCAGTGCTAACGGTGGGGGAGCAGCTCATGGAGATCCCCCGGGAGCACATGGGGGTCTCCAAGCAGGAGGCCTACCAGATGGCCCGGGAGATGCTCCGAAAGACGGGGATGGGGGACCCCGACCGGGTTATGAGGAGCTACCCCCACGAGCTCAGCGGGGGCATGGCGCAGAGGGTCATGATCGCCATGGCCCTCATGCTCCGCCCCAAGCTCCTCATAGCCGACGAGCCCACCAGCGCCCTTGATGTGACTGTTCAGGCGCAGGTCATGGAGCTGATGAAGCAGCTCGTGCGCGAGGTGGGGAGCAGCGTGATCTTCATAACCCACGACCTTGCCCTCGCAGCGGAGTTCGCTGACAGGGTTCTGGTCATGTACCTGGGGGAGGTGGTGGAGCAGGCGAGCATCTACGACGTCTTCTACCGCCCCCAGCACCGTTACACGAGGGCCCTTATACAGGCCATCCCCCGCATCGGGTTCAGGGGCCGTCTCAAGCCCCTGGAGGAGATAGACTGGTAGCAGGTGGGGTGGACAAGGGTGGTGCAGGCGGGTGAGGGTGTTACGCGGCCCGCCCCGGGCGGCCCCCATGGGGCGGGGGAGCTGCCCCCGGGTACGCTTGTGGCGGGCCTGGGGCTGAGGAAGCACTTCGTGCTCAAGGAGGGCCTCTTCGCCCCGGCTAAGACCGTGAAGGCTGTGGACGGTGTGGACATATTCATAAGGAGGGGGGAGACCTACGGCCTGGTGGGGGAGAGTGGTAGTGGTAAGAGCACGCTGGCAAGGCTCCTCCTCCGCCTAATAGAGCCCAGCGGGGGCCGTATTGTATACGATGGCGTGGACATCACGGGGGCGGGGCCCCGGGAGCTCCGCGAGCTTAGGAGGAGGATGCAGATAGTCTTCCAGGACCCCTACAGCAGCCTCCACCCCAAGAAGAAGATACTAGACATAGTGGGCGAGCCCCTCCAGATACACCTGGGCCTGGGCCGGGAGGAGATAGAGGCCAGGGTAGCAAGGATGCTCGAGGCCGTCGGGCTCCGGGGGGAGCACATGTACCGCTACCCCCACGAGTTCAGCGGGGGGCAGAGGCAGCGCATAGCCATCGCGAGGGCCCTTGTGCTGGAGCCCGAGTTCATAGTCCTCGACGAGCCCACCAGCGCCCTCGACGTGAGCGTTCAGGCGAAGATACTCAACCTCCTCAAGGACCTCAAGGAGAGGTTCAACCTCACCTACCTCCTCATAAGCCACAACATAGCCGTGATAGACTACATGTCCGACCGCATAGGCGTCATGTACCTCGGCAAGCTCGTAGAGGAAGCCCCCAGGGACGAGCTCATAAAACGCCCCCTCCACCCCTACAC
>JALTXS010000128.1 GCA_027048265.1 Desulfurococcales archaeon | reverse complement strand
CCTCAGCACCCCCGTGGCCCTGAGGGCCTCCTTCTCGAGCTCGCCCAGCTCGCCCCGGTACCAGGGGGACTTCAGCTTGGCCAGGCCCGTGAACAGGTGGAGGTAGTGGTTCCTCGGGTTAACGATGGTCTTCTCCAGGGGGAGGTCCAGCCACTTGTCAAAGTACTCGAACCCCTTGGAGAGAAGCTCCCAGTCCCACCTGCCCAGGGGCAGTACGATGCTCTCGGTGAACTCTATCTCCTCCCTCCGCCCCTTCCTGCCCTCCCTCTGTTTGAACTCCCTAACCTCCTCGGGGAGCCCCAGGTGCACAATCCGCACCACGCTCCCAATGTCAATTCCTTGGACAAGGGTCCTCGGCGTCACAATGACCTTTACTGCCCCCGTCTTCGCCCCCTCCTCGACTCTCAGACGGGCCTCCTTCGAGACAAGGTGGTGGTGAGTCGCGATAGGCGCCCCCTCGCCCATCTTCTCCCTAATCCTGCGGGCCACCTCCTCTGCCCGGGCTATGCTCCTCGTGAACACCAGGGTCACGCCATCGTCTTCCAGGTAACGCGACACTATCTCCTCTACATCCATCCCCGGCGCCGGGAGCTCGTAGCCCAGGGACTGGAGGTACCCTATAACCCTGTGAGCCCTCTCCACGAAGGCCCCATAGTCGCGGAGGGCCTCCAGCACATCCCCGTCCACATCGCCCCGTGCCTCCAGCTCCGCCAAGAAACTCCGAGCCCTCTCCCACAGTCCCCGGAGGTCCTTGCCTAGGACGAGTATGAGGTTGTTCCGCACCCTGAAGGGCCTGCCCTCAACAACGCTGCACTCACGCCCCGTGACCTGGGCGAGGTAGGCGCACATGTCCCCCGGGTTCGCGAGAGTCGCGGTTAGCGCCACCACCTGCGTCTCCTTCTCACTATAGTCAGCCAGTATCCTGACCATACCCAAAAGGAGAGCGAGGCTCCGGGGCCCGTAGAAGTCAAGCTCGTCCAGCACCAGGAGGTCCAGCTCCCGGAAGAACTGGGCCAGGAGAGGGCGGCCCGGGCTCTCCACGAGCCTCTTAACATCGTGCATGAGGAAAGCAGGGTTCGTCACCACCAGGCTGCTTGAGGCAACCTGGTTTCTGAGGCCCGCGGTCCCCCGCTCCTTAACTATGAGGTCCCGGGAAAGGGCGTCGAGCTTAACCGCGCCCGCCCCCGCGGCCCTGCTGTAGCACTCTAGCCTCCGGAGCTGGTCATTGGCAAGGGCAAGTGTGGGGTAAACCGCGATGGCCCTGAATCCACCCTCACCAGCCCTCCGGGCATAGTAGAGTGCCCAGGCCTCGGTCTTACCCGAGCCAGTGCCCGAGCGGAGGACTAGGTTTCTCCCCGCCTCGAGCGCCTCAAGCGCCTCGAGCTGGTGGGCGTAGAGCCTCCTCCCCCGGAGCCAGGGGCACTCCTCCTCCACTCCGGGCAGTATCTCGTCGAAGGTCTTGCCAGCCAAATCCGGCTTAAGTGGGGGCTCCTCTCTATACCTATACTCGTAGCCCAGCTCCCTAAGCATTACACGGGAATCGATGGTCATGGGACATTTCCTCCACCAGACCCGCTTCCAGGGAGAACGTTATGGTCTTCTCACCCGTCCACTTCATGCGGGACCACTACCGCCCGACCCACAATTCTCATCCCCTTCTCCTTCAGCCCTTGGTAGACCCTACGGAGCATCATCAGATCGGGCCCCTCCTTGACTACAACACCGTTCTCCAGGGCATGGACTATCGTGGGATTCCCCTTCCGAAGCATATCCAGAGCCTCCCCCATAGTGTAGGGGTGGGGCTCCACAGAAGCCAGGTCATCGCCCAGGACCTCCATGACCCTCCCAATACGCTCTAGGTAGGGCTCCCTGAAATCCGCCAAAATGAGCAAGTCGTAGTCGCTCCAAGGCTTGCGTGTCCGGAGGGCCCGGGAACCGAATAGTATTATGGAATCAAGCCTCCACGGGCCCTCCTCGAGCCTCCTCCTAGCCCTCTCCAGGACCCTCCACTCCTCTCTCGACAAACCCCCGGACATATCCTATCACCGACCTTGCCGCGTTTATCGCCCTGAGGGCCGTGGCCCTATCATAGGCCTCGTGGGGGGGGGGTCGTCTCACCGGGATGGGCATTGGGGTAGCGCGAGGGGATATAGTGGCGGTCCAGTTCCCTGACCTTCTCCAATAGGTCCTCGTGGACCTGGACTCCAAGGACCTGGGAGAGCTGTAGCAGGCTCCCTAACACCATGGCCCCACGGGTTTTGATGGTAGTGTTACAACGCGGCCCTGACCGCCTTCTCCGCCGCCTGCTGGGAGTAGAAGGCCGCGGTATTGAACCTGCCCGCGCGCTCTAGGTCTTCCGCGGTCTCTAGGTCCCAGAGAGCCTCCTCCATCCATTTGAGCGCCTCTCCCCTGAGCTTGGTCAAACGCCCCCCCCGTGTCTACATTATGTTACCTTTCCTTAAATACTGGCCCATAGAATACTTGTAGTGTTTTTATGCATTGCGTTTCTCTCCCCACGGAGAGTAGTGTCCTCCTATATAAGAAGGCCTCCCCAGTGGATTATTACGTGAGGACGGCCCCCGGGGATGTTCCAAGTGAGTGGGAAGGACACTGGGGCAAACAGGCTTTACAGGGACATGGCAGAGCTGGCAGACATGGCGGTAAGGCTAAGGGTCTTCGCCGA
>JALTXS010000127.1 GCA_027048265.1 Desulfurococcales archaeon | reverse complement strand
TGGTCGGCAGCGGCGGATGTGTATAGGAGACGGGGTTTATGGGGCGGGGGGGCTCTCCGCGGGGTTTTAGTCGGGGGTCGTTTCTCTTGAAGGGGGCCCTGGGGGCGCTTTCTATCAGTATCATTGTGTAGGGGTGCTTAGGGTTCTTGAAGACCTCTTCGGGCAGTCCCTCCTCAACTATTTTCCCCGAGTACATGACCGCTATGCGGTCGCTTATGTTCCAGACCACACCCAGGTCGTGTGCTATGAATACGATGCTGTTACGCATGCTCTCGTGGAGCTCGAGTATCAGGTTCAGTATCTGAGCCCTTATGCTCACGTCAAGGGCGGAGACGGGCTCATCTGCTATAATGACTTCAGGTTCCATCGATATCGCCCGGGCTATGGCGACCCTCTGCTTCTCGCCCCCGCTGAGCTCTACGGGGTACTTGTATGCGTGGTCAGGGTTGAGGCCCACCCTTTCGAGAAGCCTGAGTGCCCTCTCTATGACCTCATCGCGCGTCAGGCCGGGGTTCTTCTCCAGTATCGCTTCGGCTAGGATGTCGCTAACCAGCATGCGGGGGTTTAGGCTAGCGTCGGGGTTCTGGAATATAATCTGAAGCCTATGTCTGACCTCCCTCCCCTCCCTGCTCCTCAGCAGCTTGAAAAGATCCCTACCCCTGTAGAGAACCTGGCCCTTGGTCGGCCTGCTGAGGCCTATTAGGACTCTTCCAAGCGTGCTCTTACCCGAGCCACTTTCCCCCACGAGTGCCAGTATCTCACCCCTCCTAACCTTGAGGTCCACTCCGTCAACCGCCCTAACGTAGCCAACCACCTTGCCCAAGACTCCTCCTCTTATAGGAAAGTACTTCTTAAGGCCCCGGGCCTCAAGGACCACATCTCCTCCGCTTGGTTCCCCATGTTCACTAATCGCCTGTATTGACATGTCAACCAACCCCGTCTAGGACTCGTGGAGGAGGCAGGCGGCTCGCCATCCGGGTTTTATCTCTATCAGGCGGGGTTCTCTCTTGCTACAATCAGGGAAGGCCTTGGGGCATCGGGGGTGGAATCGGCAGCCGGGTGGGGGAGTTATGAGGCTGGGGGGGTAGCCCTTTATCGCGGGGTACTTCTTCTTGCGCTCGAACCCGAAGCTTCCGAGGAGGGCCTCCGTGTAGGGGTGCTGGGGGCTGTTGACCACCTCCTTGGTAGGGCCTATCTCGGCAATCTTGCCCGCGTACATGACCATTATCCTATCCGTTATCTCCGCCAAGAGGTTAAGGTCGTGGGATACGAAGAGTACCGTCATGCCCAGGTCCTTCTTCAGGTCCATGAGGAGCTCTATGATCTCTGCTTGGATGGTCACGTCTAGGGCGCTCGTGGGCTCGTCGGCTATGAGGAGCTTGGGCCTCGCGGCTATGCCCATTGATATGAGGACCCTCTGCCTCATACCCCCGCTGAGCTGATGGGGATAGCTGTACGCCCTCCTCTCCGGGTCCGCCATGCGCACCATCTTAAGTACCTGCACGGCCCGATCAAGCACCTTCTTGGGCTTCACGCCCTCGTGCGCCTCGTAGACCTCGGCTATTTGGAAACCATTTGTGAAGAGGGGGTCAAGGTAGGTGACAGGGTCTTGGAAGACCATTGCAATGTCCTTACCCCTTATCCTCCGGTACTCCTCGGGGCTCAGCTTTGTCAGGTCTCTGCCCTCGAAGATTATCTGGCCACCCTCTATCCTGCCCGGGGGGGATACGAGACCCATTATGGCTGATATAAGTGTGCTTTTACCTGAGCCGCTCTCACCCGCTATCCCTAGAACCTCGCCCCTCCTAACCTCGAAGCTGACGCCATCCACGGCCTTGACAATGCCCTGGGGGAGGTGGTAGTAGACTCTAAGGTCCCTTACGCTTAGCAGCGTCTCGCCCTTCACCCTTGTCACCTCCTATGAACCCCCGCCCGAGGGTCTAGTGCGTCCCTGAGGCCATCTCCCACGAGGTTGAAGGCCAGGGCTGTTAATAGTATGAATATACCCGGGAAGGTGACCACATGGGGATAGCTGAAGAGATAGGTCCTGCCACTGCCCAGCATGGCCCCCCATTCTGGTGTGGGGGGTTTGACGCCCAGGCCTAGGAACCCCAGGCCTGAGGCTATTAGGATGGTGAAGCCTAGGTAGTAGGAGGACTGGACTATGACGGTGGGGAGGACGTGGGGGAGTATGTGCTTCCTCATAATGTAAAAGCCGGACTTGCCCATGGCTCGCGCAGCTATGACGAACTCTCTTGACTTGGCTTGGAGGGTCAGGCCCCTGACCAGCCTTATGTACACTGGGATGGTGCTTATACCTATTGCCAGAACCAGGTTCGTGATGCCTACTCCCATAACGGCAATGAGGGCGATGCTAAGTATGATTATGGGGAATGCCAGGAGGACGTCTGTTATCCTCTGTATAATGCTATCAACCATTCTTCCATAGTAGCCTGAGACAAGTCCGAGGAACACGCCCACGACGCTCCCCAGAAACACGCTGGCAAGTGCTATTCCTATGGAGTATCGGGCTCCCACTATTATCCTGCTTAGAATATCCCTTCCAAGCTCGTCTCTACCAAAGGGGCTGTCCCAGCTGGGCGGCTCCAGCTTCCTCCTAAGGTCGAACGCATAGGGGTCCTCAGGGGCTATGTAGGGCCCCAGCACGGCGAGGACAAGCATGAACCCCAGGATGAACGCGCCCGCAACCGCGCCCTTGTTCGCCCTGAACTTGTAAAACGCCCTGCGGCGGGCGGCCTTTTTGGCCTCCCTTATCTTGGCCTGTATGTCCTCGATGCTACTTGTGGTGCTCTTCATTCCTCGGCCGCCCATAACTGCTCCCTCACCCTGGGGTCTATGATTGCATATATTACGTCGACTATCAGGTTGATGAGCACGAACATAGTTGCGAAGACTATGACTATTCCCTGTATAAGGGGATAGTCCCTGTAGCTTATCGCGTCGATTAGCAGGGTCCCAAGCCCGGGCCAGGCGAATACAGTCTCTGTGAGTATTGCGCCCCCCAGCAGAGTGCCTAACTGTATGCCCATTATCGTGATTATGGGGACGGAGGCATTCTTGAGCGCATGCCTGTAGATGACTATCCTCTCGCTGAGGCCCTTGGCTCTAACAGTTGTTATATAGTTCTCCCCCAGAACCTCCTGGAAGCTGGCCTTGGTTATCCTCATTAGGTTGCCCATGAGAAGCAAGCTGAGGGTGAGGGCGGGGAGTATTATGCTTGAGGGGGAATCGGCTCCACTGCTTGGAAGCAGCTTAAGCCTGACGGAGAACAGGTATATGAACATGAGGCCCATCCAGTAAATGGGCATGGAGGAGCCTATCAGTGCAAATACCGTGGCCAGATAACCTCGGGCGCTATAGGGCCTCAGTGCAGCCATTATGCCCAAGGGCACTCCTAGGATTACGGCCAAGAACTCGGAGACCAGTGCCAGCTGAATCGTATATGGGAGCCTCTCCATTATCTCCCCGATCACGGGGGTGCCGAACCTTATAGAGGTGCCCAGGTCTCCGGTGAACACGTCCTTCATGTAATCAATGAACTGGACATAGAGGGGCCTGTTGAGGCCGAGTATCTCCCTTATCCTCTCCACATCCTCCTCAGTCGCCTCTATTCCCGCTATAAGACGGGCCGGGTCTCCCGGGAGCATCCTTATAAGAATGAACATGAACAGGACTACGCCTATCAGAGTAGGTATCGCCTGGAGGAGCCTCTTTGCGACATACTTTGCAAGAGTCACTCCCCCCTCAGCCTCCGGGCGATCACACTCATACTTAGGGTCAACAGGTACAAGTATTGGGGGAACCCTCCTTCCCTAATAAGGCTGTCCCATGTTAAGCCCACCCTGAGTACAAGCATAGTCTTGGGGTCTTGTCAAGGTTAATGGCCGAATCTTAATCAACCTAAGGATGACAGATTGACAAACGGTTATGTCAGAAGGCTCTACTGCAGCCACATGGTTGCCGGTGATGTACAATGGCCTCACCCATTGTCGCTTTCTACATGCTAGGCGTTGTGGCTCTGCTCGCCGACATGGTGTATGAGGGCGGGCGCTCTGTTCTGGGACCCTACCTGTCATTTCTCCAGGCCTCTGCGGTTGTCGCGGGTGTTGTAAGCCTAGGGGATGTTATAAGCTACCTGGCCAGGGGGTTGTCGGGGCTCCTCTCCCGCAGTATGGGGGCTAGGGGTCAGTGGGGTCTGCTTTTCCTAGGGTATGGGCTTAACGTGTCGGTTCCTCTACTAGCGTTGGCAGGCTCGCCCGAGGTTGCCCTGTTACTTGTCTTTTTGGAGAGGATGGGGAAGGGTCTTAGGGGGCCTGTGAAGGACAGTCTTATAGCATCTCTCACTGAGGGTACCCGGATACGCGGGGTCGCATATGGTGTCCACGAGGTACTTGACCAGACGGGTGCCATTCTAGGTCCTATTATCGTCGCGTATAGCCTTGCTTCTTACGAGAGGGCGTTCGGAGTCCTGGCACTACCGTTCGTAGCCTCTATGGCATTGCTACTAGCTGTGTTAATCCTGTCTAGAAGCTCTATGGCCAGAGGTGAAACTACCCAAGGGCATATACCCTGGACCTATGTGTTCGCTACCAGCATGCCCCTGGCCGGGTTCATGAACTGGGCTTTAATAGGATACTTGTTCGCTGAAAGCCTGGGCCCCCGCAATGTGGCCCTGGGATACTCGGTTGCTATGGTCGTTGATGTAGTACTTGCCCTTCCGGTCAGCCTTCTTTTTCTTAGAATTCGGACCAAGTATCTTGCGATAGTGCCCCTGCTCACGGGTTTATCCACCCTAATGGCGCTTAATGGCCTCTTCTTGGCGACCGCCATTCTGTGGGGCGCTGCCACTGTTCACTACGAGACCGTTATTAAGAGGGGTCTAGCCGACAGAGTTGTGCATGGTTCCAGGGCATATGCATTTGGAATACACGGTCTCATGCAGGGGGTTTTCTACACCATCGGCAACGTGGTCATGGCCCTTCTCATGGAGCAGTTGGGGGTACTGGTGTTTTTCGTGGCAAGCGTGCAGCTTCTTTCGCTGTCGCTCATTGTAAGGTTAGAAACAGGGGAAGACCTACGGGGTACCATTCATGGTGGGGCCGCGGGGATTTGAACCCCGGACCACGAGGGCCCAAGCCTCGCATCCTACCAAGCTAGACGACGGCCCCTGTTTCCAACTATTGTATGGTTTCCATGGGGGTTTTATCAATATAGTTTCTTGTTAGCATTTCTTTTGTTTTGTATTATGTTTTGTTTTCGTTTATTTTGGTTGAATTACTTTTGGATAAAGTATATTTATACAGTTCTCTATCTATTTTTATAAAACATCTAATTCCCAATGAGACCAGTATTTGAACAATGAATTATTTTTACTAATAAATAGCCGTTAATGGGCCATCCGATTAGGGTGGCGGAGGTGCTGGTTCGTGGGAAGTGACCTAAGTTTTGCTAAGGACCACCCGGACCTTCTACCTGTAAAGCCCGAGCAGAAGACTACTGGGACCCTCGCCTATACTCTGATGATACTCTCCATGGCGATAACGACGTCAATATTCTTCCTCGGGTGGTTCAGCCAGATACTAGGCCTCAACATGCTGCAGACCATAGTTGCGGCCACTATTGGAAACACCGTAGTCGCCATAATAATGTACCTGAATGGCTACGTTGGCATCAAGTACGGCATACCCTTCCCCGTGCAACTCAGGCCTGCGTTCGGCTATAGGGGCAGCATAGTACCACTGGTTGTCAGGGTCATCGTGAGTATATTCTGGTATGGCATTGACGGCTACATTGCCGCATGGGCGATAACCGAGATGGCCCTGATTATCGGTGGCGTCCCCCCCGACAAGGTTGTTGAGATAGGCCTAAAGTACACACCGATAACCTTCATCATATACCTTGTCTTCGTCTGGTCAGTCGGCTACAAGAGGATACACGGTATCAAGATACTCGACAGCATAGCCGGTCCCCTACTAATGATATTCTTCGCCTGGTTCACATACTATCTCACAACCCTGCCAAACCTACCCGGCGAGATGCCAAGCTGGACGGGAGGAAAAGTAGGGTGGATTAGCAGCGAGTTCTTCCTCATGATAGCAGTACAAACAGCCTGGTGGAGCACCATAGCACTCAACGTGAGCGACATCGCGAGGTACAATAAGGATACAAAGAGCCTTATACCTGGCCATGTGTTCGGCCTAATACTACCACAGATCGTGGGCACCTGGCTTGGATTCATAGCAACGAGCCTTACTGGTGGCGTTTTCAGTCCAATTGACATAATAGCTAAGTACAGCCCTGGCGCTGGTATAGCCTTCTTCGGCCTGCTCTTCGCTGCGATGGCTACTGGGAGCACCAACGTGACCGGTGATGTACCCGCGGCAACTAACGGTATAATCAGGATAACTAGGTGGGGGTGGACGAAAGCACTTACTGCAGCAACTTTCCTCGCATGGCTACTGATAGGCCCCTACAGTATTGTTAAGTGGGACAAGGCCCTCGACGTGGCAAACACGCTGCTGCTCTTCAACTGGTACTACAGCATGTGGCTGGGCCCCATAGCAGCTATAATGGTTCTCGACTTCTGGGTCGTCAGGAAGAAAAGGTACCTATTGGAAGAACTATACAAGCCGGGTCCGGAGGGCCTGTACTGGTACTCAAACGGTATAAACTGGGTTGGCCTGGGTAGCTTCATACTGGGCATAATAGGAGAGTACGTGATATCAGCCATTCAAGGCAACCTGCAGACGTACTATGGTATACCTGTACCCGGAATAGAGCTTGCCTGGTACTATGGCTTCATAATCGCAGGAATAGCATACCTTGCACTAACCCACATAATGAGGGATTATGCCTTACCTGAGCTGAGGGTGTCAAAGGAATGATAAAACCGTCTTTGCATTATTCAAGTTCACATGTTTTTTACAGTGACCCCTTGTGGGAGTTTTCTCGAATTAACTCCCCGGTTAACCCGGTCCTGGGTTTAAACCCAGGTGGTGGAAAATGGTAGAGCACACACTTGTTGTTAAAAACGCGAGAATAAGGGGACGCCCCCTTGATAAGAAATACACTATTGTGGTAGACGGTGACAGGATAACCTCCATAAAGGAGGATGCGAACCTGCATGGGGAGACAGAGATAGATGCGCAGGGACGTCTCGTTCTGCCTCCCTTCTTTAACATGCACTTCCACCTGGACAGCGTGCTCACACTCGGTGACCCAAGGTTCAATGAGAGTGGTACCCTCTGGGAGGGCATAGAGATCTGGGCTGAGAGGAAGAAGAAGCTAACAGTTGAGGAGATGCTAGCACGTGTTGAGAAGGCCGTGAAGTGGATGGCCGCCTATGGTACCCTGTGGGTTAGGACGCACGCGGACACCACGGAGAAGACGCTCACAACGGTCAAAGGCCTGGTCAAGGCGAGGGAGGAGTTTAAGGATATTATAAATATACAGGTTACGGGCTTTCCACAGGACGGTATCCTTACAGAGCCTGAGAACCTGGAGCTGCTTGAAAAAGCCATAGAGCTTGGAGCTGACAACGTTGGAATGATCCCCCACAATGAATACACGCGGTTCGATGGGGCCCGTAGCGTGGAGCTTGCCTTCGACCTAGCGGTGAAGTACAACAAGGACATAGATGGCCACGTCGATGAGACCGATGACCCTTGGAGCCGGAATTTCGAGGTTGTCGTCAGGGAGACCATAAGGAGGGGGTGGCAGGGAAGGGTAGCAGCGGGCCATGTGACGGCCAGCCATAGTTGGGACCCTGTTTATAGGAACAGGATATTCGGTATAGCTGCGAAGGCGGGAGTATCGATAGTGCCCAATCCCCTGATAAACATACATCTACAGGGCAGGTTCGACAACTACCCGAAGAGGAGGGGAATGGCGCCAATAAAGCTGGCCCTAGAGAAGGGAGTGAACGTTGCGCTTGGACACGATTGCATTATGGACCCCTGGTACCCCCTGGGGGTCGGTGATATGCTTCAGGTACTCTTCATGGCGGTCCACGTAGACCAGATGATGGGATACAGTGAGCTCCAGAAAAGCCTTGACCTGATAACTATTAACGGTGCCAAAATATGGCATATCCTGGACGATTATGGTATCGAGGAGGGCAAGAAGGCCAACCTGCTCGTGCTGAGAGGCAAGACTGAGCTAGATGCCCTCCGGCTCATGGGACCGCCGCTCTACGTTGTGAAGGAAGGCAAGCTGATTGCAGACAACACTGGAGGCGAATCCAGGATACTCTTCAGGGGCAAGTGGGAGAAGCTCGACTTCTCCCAAATACAAGAATAGGTCAAAAAGTTAAAAAACCAAAACCACCCGGGTGCCAGACTACCCGGGTTTTTTGCTCTCTAAATACTATGTCTTTAAATTAGCAGCCTAGTTCTGTACATGCTTCCAAAAATGCTATTCAGGTATCTCCAAGTTGAGCTGCTTCACAAGCTCCTTATACCTGTTCCTCACAGTTACCTCAGTGACACCAGCTATGTTGGCTATCTCCTTCTGAGTCCTGCGCTCGTTCTCAAGCAAAGTAGCAATGTATATAGCCGCAGCTGCAAGCCCAGCCGGGTCCTTACCCGCAGTCAACGCCTTTTGCTTGGCCATCTTTATTATGTCCGCGGCTCTCTTCATCGTCTTACCGCTCAGCTCTAGCAGGCTCCCCATTCGGGGTATATAGTCAATGGGGTTGGCAAGGGGCACCTTTATGCCGAGCTCTTTTATCAACAGCCTGTAGCAACGGGCTATCTCCTTGCGGTTAGTCTTAGTGTGGGCGCTTATCTCGTCAAGGGTCCGAGGCACCCTCTTTAGCCGGCAGGCCACGTATATGGATGCTGCTACTACGCTTTCAATGCTCCTTCCCCTTACTAGTCCCTTCTCTACAGCCTTCCTGTATATGATCGCCGCCTCCTCCCTGACCGCCCGGGTAAGTCTAAGCTGGTTAGCGATGCGATCGAGCTCGTTCATGGCCTGGGCTAGGTTCCTGTCAACGCTACTCTGTATCCTGCTTCTTATCTGCCACTTCCTATACCGTATGAACTCAAGCCTCTTTTTAGGCTCGAGCTTCTTACCAGAAGCGTCACGGTCCCTCCAGTCAATAACGGTCGTAAGCCCACGGTCATGTACAGTAGCTGAGAGAGGCCCCCCTACCCTGCTCCTGCGCTCCTTTTCCTCGGGAGTGAAGGCCCGCCACTCGGGCCCCTGGTTTATCAACCTCGACTCCAATACTTCTCCTGTCGTCGTACAGATATACTCTCCCTTCTCAGCGTCGAATATTATGGCGTCGGGGGGGCAGTCGGTTTCCAGCTGTGTTTTAAACTCTTCTTCTAGAACCATAAACACCACCCCTTCCATGGGTTAAGATTTTTATGACTTTTGCAGAAATCTTTAAAATCCTAAAGTTGGAGGACCTTATATATTTTTCTCTGTAATGCATATTCACAAGTAGGAACCTGTAAAAACCCGTGGCTATAGGAGGGCCCTTATCTCACTGTATACTCTATGCTATAGTGTCACCAAATGTTCTAGGTTCATGTTATTACTACTATGGTGTCAGGGGAGAAGCCCATCTCTTCGAGGATTTTCTTAACAGCCTGTCTATGGTCTCCCTGGAGCTCTATTTTACCGTTTTTAGCCGTACCCCCCGTTGCCAGTCGTGACTTGAGTTGGGAGGCAAGCTTCTTCAAGTTGACTTCCCTTTCGTCTATACCTTCTATTATTGTGACTTCTTTCCCGAACTTCCTCTTCTCGAGCCTTATCTTAATAACCTGTTGCTCTCTTACAAGTTGTTCGCATAGCTCTGGCGGTAGGCCCCCACATAGTGATTCGAGGTCACTCATAATCTGATTCCGACCCCACTACTAGGGTGTTCAACATAGTTTTACTGCTTCGAACCATTATTTATTGTTGGGCAGTGTAGTATATTTATCTCTTTTCACCTAGCTTGGTTGACCATATTCAAGCACCTTTGTTGCAGTCTATCACACCCTTCTCATAGTCCTTGATAATACGATAAACATCGTAGGGGTCAAAGGCCCTTTGACAGAAACCCTGGAACTCCACATACTCTACACTATATAGTATAGGCAGACCGACCTCCCGGAAGGCCTCTTTATCCCACTCACTGTCCCCCACAAAAGCACTCCTTTCCCTAGGCACACCGTGTTTCTCCAGAACCTTTTTGACAATAATGTCCTTAGAACCTGAGGGGACTATGGGGAATCCTCCGGGGACCAGGTAGCCGTCTTTGTCGAAGATTAGCCTGTTGCAATAACACTCGTGAGCCCCAACCTCCTTAGCCACCCTTTCCACAAGGACATCTATACCACCACTGACGAGCACTATTTTCTTCCCCTCGCTCTTCAGCCTCATTATAACATCCTTGAAACGACTGTCAACCACAACGCTCCTGAACGCCATCTCCAGGTCCTTCCTAGTTATCCTCTTCTTGGACTTCATCCAAAGGCTGGTGTCAATGACCATCCACTCATAGTAGGTTATATCACCTCTCTCGAACATGCGTATCGCTTCCTTGGCTGACTCATATACTCCGAAGTACCTGTGCAGGTGGTTCCAGCTGCTCTTTATCGACACCAACACACCATCAACATCGAAGAAGACAATGTCCACAGGAGGCATGACAGGCCCTCCGCTCCCGGGCCTCAGTTTGTATACTGGAAGGCTTATTATAAACATTCTCAGAAAACTTCTGATGCCGATGATGTTACGGTTGCCACGGGCGCAGCCTAGGAGGACCCGTGACTGGGCGGTGGCTGGCTGAGGTCCCACCAGTGTTTCCCCTGTGAGCTAGTTTTTAATAACCTCTGGAGACTATCCTATTACGGGGTACAGCTTAATCAGTAACAAAGAGAACCCCAATGTTAACAATATGACCAAGGTGGGTAACTTTGTACACAGCAGCAATAGTAGGGGCATCAGGGTACACTGGAGGAGAACTCCTCCGCCTACTGGCCAAGCACCCCGAGATCAGGGTAACAAAGGCATATTCTAGAAGCAGGGCCGGCCAACCCATACACTACGCCCACCCCCACCTTAGGGGCTTCTACAACCTGAGGTTCGAGAAAACCGACCTGGATAATACAATTGATGCAGACATAGTATTCAACGCGCTCCCCCACGGTGAGGGCATACACTTCACAGCCCGCCAGGCCGAGGTGGGAAGCATAATCGTGGACCTCAGCGCAGACTATAGGCTCAAAGACCCAAGTGACTACGAAAAGTGGTACGGGTTCCAGCACCCCTATCCCGACTTACTCGAGAAGTTCGTGTACGGTCTCCCCGAGCTTAGAAGAGAGGAGCTTAGGGGAGCTAAACTAATCGCATCCCCCGGGTGCAACTCCACTGTATCGCTCCTCGCCTTCGCACCGCTACTGTCCTCAAAAGCGGTTGACCTTAGACATATCCTCATAGACGTTAAAGTTGGCAGCAGCGAGGCTGGGAGGAAGCCTTACGAGGGAAGCCATCATCCCGAAAGGGAGGGCACAATAAGGCCCTATCAACCCAAGGGTCACAGACACATTGCAGAGTTCAATCAGGAAGCGTCCAGAATAGCCGGGGAGAGGGTGAGGGCATCCATGGTGCCCCACGCCGTCCCTGCAATAAGAGGCGCGTTTGCCAGCGTACACTCTTACCTTACACAAGACATGAGTGAGAAGGCAATATGGGGCCATTATGCAAGGTTCTATAGGGGGAGCTACTTTGTTAGGATAGTATACTCGACGCCCCTTAAGTACCCGGACGTAAAGAACGTTGTGGGGAGCAACTTTGTCGACGTTAGCTTCGCGGTTGACGAGGACACGGGTAGGGTCACGGGATTCGCGGCCATTGATAACCTTGTAAAGGGCGCCTCAGGGCAGGCTGTGCAGGCCCTGAACATTGCACTCGGCCTGCCTGAGCAGGCTGGTCTCGACTTGCCTCCTGTAAAACCATAGTTAATGGGTGGGGATGGGTTGAGGATTGTAGTCAAAGCAGGAGGCAGGCCACTTAAAAGTAGTCTGGATAAGATCGTGGAGTCCCTAGCCAATCACTACAGTAGGGGGGATGAGATAGTCTTCGTCCACGGTGGTGGCGACTGGGTGACAGAGTACAGCAAGAGAATGGGGGTGGAGCCCCAGTTCGTGGTCAGCCCAAGCGGCATAAGGAGCAGGTACACCTCCAGGGATGAGCTAGACGTCTACGTGATGGTTATGGGGGGTCTGCTTAACAAGGCTATAGTGCACAGCCTGGTATCGCGGGGGGTGAACGCGCTCGGTCTGACAGGGGTTGATTTGGACCTGGTCAGGGCAGAGAGGAAGAAAAGGATAATAGTAGTTGACGAGAGAGGCAGGAAGAGGGTCATGCCCGGTGGGTACACTGGTAAGATAGTTGAAGTTAAGGGGCAGCTCTTGTCCAGGA